>JBJOQF010000354.1:0-5037 GCA_046050185.1 Bacteroidota bacterium | reverse complement strand
GGAGTGTTTTTTCCTTTATTTATTTATGGAGTTGTTTTTATTTTGTGGTTAATTTGGGTTAATAAATTTTCAAGATATGCTTCAAAAACTATTAAAGAATAAAATTAGACTGGTGCAATTTATTTTTTTAGTTGCATTATTCGCGCTTATTCGCGCCTATGAAAATCAATTGTTTTATGATCCTTTTTTGGATTATTTCAAAAACTATTTTACAAATTTACCGTTACCAAATTTCAGTTCATTCCAATTGTTTTTTGGGCTACTTTTTCGTTATACATTAAATACTGTTATATCATTAGGCATAATCTATGTCCTTTTCAAAGAAATACAAATGGTGAAATTTGCCTTAGTTTTGTATTGGTTTTTTTTTATGATTTTGATTAGTGCTTTTTTCTTTATAATCTATTACTACAGAGAACATAATAATTTAGTTCTTTTTTATGTTCGTAGGTTTTTAATCCAACCTATTTTTGTCTTGTTATTTATTCCGGGATTTTATTTCCAAAAACAAAATAAGTAATCTTTTTTATTTACCTTTAATGTTGAATTAATATGTTAATTGTCAACACGATAAGGATATGAAAATAGTAAAATATTCCGGGGATATTGTTGAATTTAATCCTGAAAAATTAAAAAAATCCTTATTAAAATCAGGAGCCAGTAACGAAGTGGTTGAAAGAATTTTGCAATCTATTCAAAGTGAAATCTACGAAGGAATTGCTACGAAGCAAATTTACAAAATGGCTTTTGCGATGTTGAAAAAAACAGCTAATTCTCACGCAGCACGTTATAATTTAAGAGAAGCGATTCGGTTATTAGGACCAGCAGGGTTTTTCTTCGAAAAATATATAGCCCGACTTTTTTTTGCTGAACAATTCCAAACCGTAACCAACTTGATTTTACAAGGGAAATGCGTTTCACATGAAATTGATGTTATTGTCAAGAAAAATGGAACTATTGCGATGGTTGAGTGTAAATATCATGCAGGCAGAGATGCTGCTTCAGATGTGAAGGTTCCTATGTATATATTGTCTCGTTTTAATGATTTAAAAGGAAATCAGCATACTATTTTTGACAAAGAAGAAATTATTTCAAAATGCTGGATTGTTACCAATAACAGGTTTACAACTGACGCTATCGATTTTGCCAACTGTTCAGGATTGAATTTATTAAGTTGGAATTACCCTGAGGACAATAATTTAAGAACAAAAAATGACAACAACTATCTTTATCCTGTAACTTGTTTAACCACTTTGTCACTCGCCGAAAAAGACAAACTATTAATTTTGGATGTAATTTTGGTGAAGGAAATTATAAATAATTCTGATTGTTTAGAGAAAATTGAATTGAGTACTAACCGAATAAAAAATGTATTAAAAGAAGCTTCAGATTTGTGTAGGTATATTTAAAAATAATGAATTCAGGACTGTTTAATTTTAAATTCAAATCAAATGAAAATTAAATTTATTGGAGGAGCAGGAACAGTAACCGGTTCTAAAACATTAATTGAAAGCAATGGAGTTAGAATTTTAATAGATTGTGGTCAATTTCAAGGTATTAAGCCTTTGCGAGAACTCAATTGGGAACCGCTGCCTATTTTGCCATCGACAATAGATTTTGTTTTGTTGACTCATGGACATTTAGACCACTGTGGTTGGTTGCCCAGATTAGTTAATCAAGGTTTTAAAGGCAAAATTTATTGTACAAGTCCAACGGCGGCTGTAGCCAAGTTGATTCTTTTGGACAGTGCTAAAATTCAGGAAGAAGAAGCTCGAATTGCCAATGAGGGGAAGTTTTCTAAACATGAAGTTGCGGAACCACTTTATACCGTAGCCCAAGCTCAAAAAGTTTTTCCGCTTTTTAGAGTGATTAAAGTCAAGGAGTCTATTCCTTTAGATGCAGAAATTTCGGCTGTTTTTTTTAATGCGGGACATATTATTGGTGCCTGTAGCATTGAAGTAACTCTTGAAAATAAGATTTTGGTTTTTTCGGGGGATATTGGACGTGATAATGATGTGTTAATGTATCCGCCAATCAAACCTAAAAAAGGTGATTATATATTTCTTGAAAGTACTTATGGGGATCGACTTCATCCCAATACGGATGCCAAACTAGAACTGGAAATGTATATCAACAATACTGTTGAAAAGGGAGGGACAGTTATTATTCCTAGTTTTGCCGTTGAGCGTGCCCAAATGATTATGTACTTGTTATGGCGACTTAAAGAAGAAGGCAGAATTCCCAATATTCCCTATATTATTGATACTCCAATGGGAATTAATGCGTTGGAAATTTTTATCAATAATAAGAATTGGCATAAATTATCCTTGCACGATTGTACCGAAATGAGTAAAATGTTCACGATGATTTCTGATTATCAGGAAACTATTGAAACTATTTTTGATGAACAGCCGAAAGTAGTTATCGCAGCAAGTGGAATGGTTACTGGTGGCAGGGTTTTGACTTATCTCGAGCATTATATCGGTTTGCCTCAAACCACAGTAATTATTGTTGGTTATCAAGCCGAAGGAACGCGAGGAAGAAAATTATTGGAAGGAGCAACAGAAATTAAAATACACGGTAAATATTATCAAGTTCTCGCAAAAATTCTGGAAATTGAAGGATTGTCAGCACATGGCGATCAAAAAGATTTACTGAATTGGCTTTCTGCTTTGGAAAATAAACCTAAAAAAGTGTTTTTAGTTCATGGTGAAAATGTGCCAGCTGATATACTTCGAATAAAAATTCAGGAGGAATACGGTTTTGATTGTAAAGTTCCTTTAATGGGGCAAGAGTTTGTGCTGTAATTTTTAACAGAACTTTCATTTTATAGATTGATTAAATCAGTATTTTTGCAAAATGAAATTCAAAAAGCACATTAGTATTCTTCTCGCTTTTTTCCTGTTGGTTTCCAATGTGGGATTGGCTTTTGATGTGCATTATTGTGGAGAAAAGGTAGCCTCAATCCAGCCATTTTACTTGAAATCTGGTGAAACTTCAAATTCAGTTGAAAAAGGATGTTGCGAAAAAAAAGTTTCAAAAAAAGACAGCTGTTGCAAGAATAAAGTAGTTCATTTTCAAAAGAAATCAGACAACTTAATTACAAAAGCATTTTCTTTAAATATTGATGTACCATTTTTAATAAAGGAATGGAATCCTATTATTTCTTCTGAAATTACTGTTTTTAAAAGCTTCGAAAATAATGCTTATTACAGCGACGCTCATTCACCACCACTTTTTAAGCTTTACAGCCAATATATTTTCTACGCCTGATTTTAATGTTTTTTAAAAGTCAAACTTTTTTGTGGTTTGAAATAATTTTATAAACATTAAAACAGTTACTATGCAAAAAATAATAACGCTTATTGTTGTGGTTTTGCTTTCGATTCCTATTTTTTCTCAAGAAAAACTGGATGAAGTCAAAGTGATAAAAAAGCAAAAAGGGATTCAAAAATCATTTACGGTAACAGGTAATACAACACTTATAACGAGTAAAGAATTACTTAAAGCTGCGTGTTGTAATCTGGCCGAAAGTTTTGAAACTAACCCATCGATTGATGTTAGTTTTTCAGATGCTTTGACAGGAACAAAACAAATAAAAATGCTGGGATTAACCAGTCCCTATTTGATGATTACCGAAGAAAACATCCCGTCAGTTCGTGGCGCTTCTCAAGCATACGGATTATCATTTACACCGGGTACTTGGGTTGAAAGCATCCAAATTACAAAAGGAGCAGGAAGTGTAGTCAATGGATATGAGAGTATTTCGGGGCAAATTAATTCAGAATTAATTAAACCTATAAATGATATTCCATTTTTTCTAAATGTTTATGGTTCGTCAGATTCCCGATTTGAATTGAATACACATTTCAATAAAAAAATATCAGATAAATGGAGCAGTAGCCTGTTTCTTCATGGTAATACACGACTTGCTAAGAATGATATGAATAATGATGGTTTTTTGGATAATCCATTGGCCAAGCAAATCAATCTTCTTAATAGATACCAATATTACGATGCCGAAAAAGGTTGGGTAAGTTTTATTAATTTCAGGTATATGAATGATAAAAAACAAACCGGTGAATTAAGCTTTGATCCAGAAAAAGATAAAGGAACTACAAATTATTGGGGTTCTGAAATCAACACAGAGCGATTGGATGTTTCCACAAAAGTAGGGTATGTTTTTAAAGACTTACCTTATCAGAGTATTGGTTTTCAGAATGCTTTTGACAGTCATAATCAACAGTCATATTTTGGTTTGAATCAATACAATATCAAACAAAGCAGTTATTATTCGAATTTGATTTTCAATTCAATTATCAATAATACGATGAATAAATTTGCAGTGGGTTTGAATTTTACATACGATAAATATCAAGAATTTGTTAATGTAAATGATTATAGTAGAATTGATAATTCCGTTGGTGCTTTTTTCGAATATACGTATGATAATGCTGATGATTTTAGCATCATTCTGGGAGGAAGAATTGATAATCACAACCGTTTGGGGACATTTTTAACACCGCGATTGCATGTGCGATACAATCCATGGGAAAAAGGAGTTTTGAGATTTTCAATGGGAAGAGGAAAGCGAAGTGCTAATATTTTTGCCGAAAATCAACAGCTTTTTGCTAGTTCAAGAACATTTGATGTTTTAGGCTCAAACGGTAAAATATATGGATTGAATCCAGAAATTGCATGGAATTATGGTGTAAGTTTTGGTCAAAAATTTTCGCTCTTTGGCAAAAGTGCTAATGTTGGTCTTGATTTCTACAGAACAGCTTTTCAAAACCAAGTGGTTGTAGATGTTTTTCAAAGTCCACAACACGTGTTGTTCTATGATTTGAAAGGAAAATCGGTTGCCAATAGTTTACAATTGGAATTTAATTATGAAATTTTGGACCATTTCAATTTTTGCTCAGCCTATAAATTCTACGATGTAAGAATGGACTATATTTTGGGAAATTTTCAAAAGCCTTTGCAAGCAAAATATCGATTTTTTGGTAATTTAGAATATGAAACCCACATTAAGGAGAA
>JBJOQF010000353.1:0-11920 GCA_046050185.1 Bacteroidota bacterium | reverse complement strand
ATAAAAGGACCTACGAATTCATTATTTATAAAAGTTGATGCAAAATCAGAAAAAGGAACTGCAATAAAAATACCTATTAATAATGCAGAAAGTGTAAGTGATAATAAATTTATTCATTTTGTAACTGCCAAAGAAAAATATAATATTAAAAAAGGAATTTTTGAGAATACCAGAAATTATAACGGTCTTGAATTAGAGTTTGATTTTGACATAACACCAAATGCAGAAGTGGAAGTTATTTTAGATAGAAATACGGGACACGGAATGAAAGGTAAAGGTTTTGGATCTTTATTATTTAAGATAAACACATTAGGTAAATTCAATATGTGGGGAGATTTCCAGGCTTATGAAGGAACGTATAACTTTAAATACGGTGGATTGATTGATAAAAAATTTGCTGTAAAAAAAGGAGGTTCAATTTCTTGGGAAGGAAATCCTATGAAAGCACAATTAAATTTGGAGGCTGTTTATAAAACAACTGCGAATCCGGCAGTATTATTAGAAAACTCTTCGTTTAATACTAAAGTTCCAGTGGAAGTAATTATAGGTCTTCGCGGTGATTTAATGAGTCCTGAACCAGATTTCAATATAGAATTTCCAACGGTTAGTAATGTTTTAAAATCAGAAATTCAATACAAGTTGAATGATAAAGACGTAAGACAAACTCAAGCTTTGTATTTATTATCGTCAGGTGGTTTTTTAAGTCCTGAAGGTGTAAACCAATCTGACTTTTCCGGAAGTTTATTTGAAACTGCAACAAGCTTATTAGGAGGAATAATTCAAACGGATAATGAAAAATTTAAAGTGGGAATCAATTTTGTTTCTGCAGATAAAAGAATAGGAAGAGAAACTGATGGTAGATTTGTAGCGACTATTTCATCCAAAATTAATGAAAGGATTACGATTAATGGTAAAGTGGGGGTTCCTTTTGGAGGGATAAATGAATCAGCAATTGTAGGTGATTTAGAAGTTCTTTATAGAGTTAACGAAGACGGAACTATGAATTTACGTCTTTTCAATAAAGAAAATGATATTAATTACATAGGTCAGGGGATAGGATATACGCAAGGTTTAGGGGTTTCTTATGAAGTAGATTTTGATACTTTTAAAGAATTAGTAAATAAAATATTTAAGAAACATCAACTGGAAAGAGAAGTTAAAACCGATAGTGAAGATCAAGATTCTAACATATCGCCTGATTATATTAATTTTTCGAAGCCCAAAAAACCAGCTACACAAAAGCAAAAAACAAATCAGGAAGCTGTAATTCCCGAAGAGGATTAATACTTTGTCACCTATGTTTTTTTAAATGTCTTGAATTATAAAGAAGTTATATTAAGTGCTGTTTTATAAATACTTATGTAATTATTCCATAATTTTATGAAATCAATTCTGATAATGTTTTCACGAAAATTAGTATTACTCAATAGTCATAGCTATTTGTGACTAATACTAAAATCAAGAATAAAGTCTTATTAATTGTTAATTATTAAATAATAATTGATTTTTTTTAATTTTGTTAAAAAAAATAGGTTTTATTTTGGTTTTTTAAAAACTTATTAACGAAAACGTTTGAATTTAGGGCGCTTTACTAATTTATAAAAAATGCAGCTTTGAAAGTGCTGAATGTTTGCTAATTTTACACTTTAATACTTAAATAATGCCAAAAACAATAAAAAAGGTTGGTGTTCTAACCTCAGGTGGTGATTCACCAGGAATGAATGCAGCTATACGATCAGTTGTTCGGACGTGTGCTTATCATAATATAGAATGTATAGGAATATACAGAGGGTATCAGGGAATGATTGAAGGTGACTTCAAAGAAATGGGACCTCGTAGTGTAAACAACATTGTAAATAAAGGAGGGACGGTTTTAAAATCGGCTCGTTCTACAGAATTCAGGACTCCAGAAGGAAGAAAAAAAGCCCATGAACATCTTTTAAAAGCAGGAATTGATGCTTTAGTTGTAATAGGAGGTGATGGTACTTTTACCGGAGGTTTGCTATTTAATACCGAATTTAATTTTCCAGTGATGGGAATTCCAGGTACTATTGATAATGATATTTTTGGTACAAGTCATACTTTAGGGTATGATACAGCCTTAAATACAGTAGTAGATGTAATTGATAAAATTAGAGATACAGCAAGTTCTCATAATCGTTTATTCTTTGTAGAGGTAATGGGAAGAGATGCAGGTCATATTGCATTAAATGCAGGTATTGGAGCTGGAGCGGAAGAAATTTTGATTCCGGAAGAAGATTTAGGATTGGAAAGACTGTTAGAATCTTTACAAAAAAGTAAAGCTTCAGGGAAATCATCCAGTATCGTAGTTATCGCAGAAGGTGATAAAATTGGTAAAAACGTATTCGAATTAAAAGATTATGTTGAAGCTAATTTGCCAGAGTACGATGTTAGAGTTTCTGTTCTAGGTCACATGCAACGTGGTGGTTCGCCATCATGTTTTGACAGAGTTTTAGCTAGTAGATTAGGAGTGAAAGCTGTAGAATCATTATTGGAAGGTAAATCAAGTTATATGGTTGGTTTGCAAAGTGATAAAGTAACCTTGACACCATTAGAACAAGCTATAAAAGGTAAAACAGAAATTGATAGAGAATTATTGAGAGTTTCAGATATAATGTCAACATAGCAGTAGTTAAAGTTTATTGTGAGGAAATTAGACTACATATAAGTGAAATAAATACAAACAAAAATTAAAGAAAAATGTCAAAAGTAAAATTAGGAATAAACGGTTTTGGAAGAATTGGAAGAATTGTATTCAGAGAGTCTTTCAACAGAGATAATGTAGAAGTTGTAGCTATCAACGATTTATTAGAAGTAGATCATTTAGCTTATTTATTAAAATACGATTCAGTTCACGGACGTTTCAATGGAACTGTAGAAGTTATAGATGGAAAACTTTTTGTAAACGGAAAAAACATTCGTATTACTGCTGAAAGAAATCCTGCAGATTTAAAATGGAATGAAGTTGATGTTGATGTAGTTGCTGAATGTACAGGTTTCTTTACTACAGTTGAAACTGCAAACGAGCACATCAAAGGTGGTGCAAAAAAAGTAATTATTTCTGCTCCTTCTGCTGATGCTCCAATGTTTGTAATGGGAGTAAATCATGATAAAGCTTTAGCAACTGATACAGTTGTTTCTAATGCATCTTGTACTACTAACTGTTTAGCTCCATTAGCTAAAGTTATTAATGATAACTTTGGAATTGTTGAGGCTTTAATGACTACTGTTCACGCAACAACTTCAACTCAAATGACTACTGACGGTCCTTCTAGAAAAGACTGGAGAGGTGGACGTGCTGCTGCATGTAACATCATTCCATCTTCTACAGGTGCTGCTAAAGCTGTAGGGAAAGTTATTCCTTCATTGAACGGAAAATTAACAGGTATGTCAATGCGTGTTCCTACAACTGATGTTTCTGTAGTTGATTTAACTGTAAAAGTTGAAAAAGAAACTACTTACGAAGAAATTATGGCTGTATTGAAAAATGCTTCTGAAACGACAATGAAAGGTATCTTAGGATATACTGAAGATTTAGTTGTTTCTCAAGATTTCGTTTCTGATTCAAGAACATCTATCATTGATGCTAATGCTGGAATTGGATTGAACTCTACTTTCTTCAAAATTATCTCTTGGTATGATAATGAATATGGTTATTCTAGCAAATTAATTGATTTATCTGTACATATTGCAGGTTTAAAATAATTCTTTATATTTACAAAATCCCGTTATATCATATTTAACGGGATTTTTTATTTTTTGTTCACTTTTTTCAAATGCAAATTTTTATTCTGCACGCATTTTAAATAAGTGTAACTAAACCCAAAACCCAAAACCCAAAAAAAATGAGATTATTAGTTGATAGTGGTTCTACCAAAGCCGATTGGATTGCGATAGATGATGCTGGGAAAGTATTGTTTACAACACAAACACTAGGATTAAATCCAGAAATCCTAGAAGGAGATGAAATTATTGAACGTTTAAATGATCGGTTTGACATTTTACAAAATAAAAAAGAAGCCACGCATTTATTTTTCTATGGTGCAGGTTGTGGAACTGAAGGAATGAAAATTTCACTTTCGCAAATTTTTCAAAGCTATTTCCCTAACGCAATTATTGTAGTTGAAGAGGATACTTACGCAGCAGTTTATGCTACAACACCTAAAGGTGAAAAAGCAATTGTTAGTATTTTAGGAACAGGATCTAACTGTAGCTATTTTGATGGAAAAGAATTACATCAAAAAGTGCAATCATTAGGTTATATCGTTATGGATGATTGTAGTGGTAATGTTTTTGGAAAAGAATTAATCAGAAAGTATTATTTCAATAAAATGCCAAAAGAATTGGCAGTAGAATTTGAAAAAGAATATGATTTAGATCCAGATGCTGTTAAAAGTAAATTATATAAAGAACCAAATCCCAATGCCTATTTAGCAACATTTGCAAAGTTCTTAATTCAACATAAAGATAATGAGTTTTGTAGAAAAATAATATTCAAAGGAATGAAGTCTTTTGTGAAAAATTATATTAAACAATATGATAATTGCAAAGAAGTACCTGTTCACTTTGTAGGTTCAATTGCCTTTTATTTGAAAGATGAACTACAAGAGACTTTTGATAAATACGAATTAAGATTAGGTAACGTATTAAGAAGACCAATTGATGGACTTATAGCGTATCATATTGCTAATAAATAATTTTTATGGAAATTGCAATTATTGCGCATGATGGTAAAAAAGCTGATTTAGTTCAATTTTTAGAAAAAAATAAAGCGATTTTACTAGAAGAACAAATACAGTTGATTGCAACTGGGACAACTGGAGGTAAAGCGGAAAATTCTGGTTTTAAAGTAACAAAAATGCTTTCAGGTCCTTTAGGAGGTGATGCTCAAATTGCAGCCAGAGTTGCAGAAGGTAAAACTCAAATGGTTTTCTTTTTTAAAGATCCATTGTCAAGTCACCCTCATGAAGCAGATATTAATATGTTAATTCGTGTTTGTGATGTACATAATGTGCCGTTAGCTACTAATGAGGCAACAGCACAATTACTACTAAATGCTATAGTATTGCAATCATAGAAATTTCTAGATTTAAATTTTTTGGCAAACAAGCCACTTGAACCGTTTCACGAGCTGGAGCGGTTTTTTCGTTAAAATAAGAGCCATAAACAGTATTTATTTTTCCAAAATCATTCATGTCCATTATGAATATTGTAGTTTTTACTACGTTTTCAAATGTCATTCCTGCAGCTTCCAAAACTGCTTTCATGTTTTGCATCACTTGTTCTGTTTCGGCTTCAATGGTAGCTGTAACTAATTCTCCTGTAGCTGGATTTATTGCAATTTGTCCAGATGTATAAAGGGTATTTCCTTTAAGAACTGCTTGATTGTAAGGGCCAATTGGTGCTGGGGAATTTTCGGTAAAAATTATCTTTTTCATAAAAAAATAAAGTATTAATTTGTTGTTTGAATGATAATTATAAAGTTATAATTATCATTATATTTTTTCTTAAAATGATCATTAAATAGAAGGAAGTTTTGATAATTAATTTATTCCAAGAAATTAATTATCTATTTGTTCTACTTCGTTTATCCCATTTTATATCGCTTAATACGCCAGATTTTATACCAATAAAGAACCCCCAATTGGCATTTGTTCCAAAAGGTGACCAGTTGAAATCCATCCTCCAACTTAATAAATCTCTTTCAAAACGAAGTTGGGTAAATGTAACTCCTTTTTGCACAAAATCATAACCAGTTGATACGCCTGCTTTCCATTTAGGAGTTATATCTGCATTTGCAGAGATCATTATAGAATTACCAATAATCTTCTTCTCTCTATTGTTATTTCCATAGGTTAGTGAATAGGCAAATGTCATATCCCAAGGTAGTTTAGAACTGAAGAATTCAGTAATTTTATCTTTTCCTTCTTCAGTTTCATCAAATTGACTTTTTCGGTTATCGTTTAAATCAGTATTTGTTCCAAATAAATCATCTTCCCGACCACCATTTCTTTGGCTTTGAACGTTTTTGTCTTTAGTTTTATCCTTATCTTTACTTGAAAGAGCATAATTTAAAGTCATATTTGCACTTGTCATTCTAAATAGGCTTCCCCCATTGTCAATATTATAAACATTAATTCGGGCTCCTGAATTATTAATTGCATAAGGATCTAAAGTAGCTCCAAAATTAACATTCATTTTGTTTGCAAAAAGTTGTGTTCCTCCGCTTACTCTTACTGGTGACCAACCAAGGGAAGTTTTACCATCAGCATTAAGATTATAGCTCGTTGAAAGGTTTAAATTGTTTAGTAGCATTACTTTTTTTGGTTCAACTTTAGTACTGTCCTTGTCAGTAACTTTAGCTTCAAAAGTATTACTTAAATCAAACCCCAAAGTATTTGAATTTGATATGCCCGGTGCTCCAAAAATACCTGATTCAAATCGAGAATATTGTTTTATCATGGTTCCGGTCGCATCTGAAGCATAGGTGTCATAATATTTTTCAAAACTTGGAGTATAACCATACGAAACAGATGGGCGCATTACATGTCGAATGGATTTTATTTTTTTATCGGCTCCAAAATTAAATGTCCCGTATATAGTAGTTCCTAAACTTGATGATAAAGAGTATGTTCTAAAGGCATCAAAACCATTTACTATATTATCAACTACTTTGCTTTGGTCAGCATCATAACTTCTATTAATAGTTTTTGTGTACCAAACTTCTTTATAATTAAGAGATGTAGAAGCACTGAAATACTTGAATAATTTAAAATTGGTACTCAATGGGATAGTGTGTTCAATACCCATTTTTGCATCTCTAAACATCTGAGGTTTAAAGAATAAAGAGTCATTTGTGACAATGTTATTTTTGCCGTTTAAATTATATTGCAGATTAATATTTTTAAAGAATCCTTTTTTCACACCGTCTTTTCCAACAAAAGGATATATACGATCCACACTTACTTGTAGTGTTGGTAAAGTCATATTGATTTCTTCAGTTTGAGTATTTTGAGAATGTGTTGCTGTCAATGACATTCTAACTTGCGGTACTGAATTAAATGTTTTACTATAAGAAATCGATGAGCTTAACGTATTATTAAGATTAGAACCAATATTTACCTGATTTATAGATTGTCTAAAATATTTACTGCTTCCAAGATTTACCGAAGCAGAAAAACTAGAGTTTGGAGTAGATTTAGAATCTTTGGAGTGTGACCATTGGATATTGTAAATTTTTTGTTTTGAGTAATCAGGATATCCTCTTTCACTCGAGATTAAATTTTCAAACCTTACATTTACATTACCACGATATTTATACCGTTTGGCATAACTTGATTCAAAGCGTAGCCCGTAACTACCGTTAGTGTAATAATCTCCTAAAATGGTTAAATCATAATTATCACTCAGTGCAAAATAATAACCTCCATTTTGTAAAGAAAAACCTCTTGTGTTAGAATCATTGTAACTAGGTAAAATCAATCCAGATATATTAGTTTCTTTACTCATAGGGAAAAAAGCAAAAGGCAAAGCTATTGGTGTTGGAACATTGGCAATAACCATATTAGTTAAACCTGTAATAACTTTTTTGCCCGGAATAAATTTTACCTTGTTGGTTTGGAAATAATATTCCGGATTATCTACATCTTTGGATGTTGTAAAGCGAGCACCTTTAAGGAAATAAACCGAATCGTTTTCTTTTTTAGTAATAGCAGCTTTTACTTTAAATTCTCCTTGATCAGATCTGGAATTCCAAATTAAAGCTTTTTTTGTTTTAAAATTAAAACGAATCGAGTCAGGTTCTACTACATTTGCGCCTTGTTTAAAATTAGGGTATTGTGTATATGCTCCTGTAGAATCTTTTATTCGACCAGCGTAGACTTCATTTTTTTCATAATCCATGACAATAATCCCTGATGTCAATTCAATATCTTGATAATAAAGCTCCGCTTTATCGTATAAAGTAATGAGTTTTTTCTTCTGATCTATTTTTACATATTTTTCAGCCTTGTATTTTACTTTCCCGTCAAGAAATGCTTTTTTGGGCTTGATGCTTTCTTTTTTTATCGAATCGGTCTCTTTTTTTATAATTTCATTCGACTTTTCGGTATTATTAGCAACGGTTTTGGTGTTTTCTGTTTGTTTTTTAGTCGGTATAGCTGTTGTTTTTTTTGTTATATCTTGAGAATATAATTTACCGGACCCTAATGATAGGAAAATTGATAATAAAACGATATTAAATAAGTTTGTATGCAAAGGTTTAAATGCTATTTTTGTAAAGTTATGGCCTGTTTTTTGACATGTCAAACTTACATATTATTTTTTGTCAAAAATAATCAAATAAAGAATTTATAACCGTTGTGTTTTAATTAAAATTAACTTTTGGATTTATGCATATCTCACATAAAATAAAAATAAGATTTACACTTCTTCTTACAATTGTTTCTTTTACGACCTATAGTCAATCCAATATATTTAAAGTAACATTAGATGCTGGTCATGGGGCTCATGATTTTGGTGCTGTTTATAATGGGCATGTCGAGAAAAATATAGCTTTAGCAGTGGTATTAAAAGTTGGAAAAATTTTGGAAGACACTCCTAAAATGGATGTGATTTATACTAGAAAAACGGATGTTTTTATTGATTTAGTGGAAAGAGCCAATATTGCAAATAGAGCTGATGCTAATATTTTTGTTTCAATACATTGCAATGCTAACAAAAATACTGAGGGTTATGGTACTGAAACGTATGTGATGGGTATGACAAAAGTAGCTTCAAACTTAGAAGCTGCTAAAAAAGAGAATTCAGTTATTACTTTAGAAAAAGATTACAAACAAAAATATGAAGGTTTTGATCCAAATTCTCCTGAAACAATGATAGGAATGACTTTGATGCAAGAGGAGTATTTAGATAACAGTATTTCATTGGCAAGTAAAGTTGAAGATGCATTTGAGGGTTTAGGAAAAAAAATAAGAGGTGGAGGAGTTAAACAAGCTCCTTATATGGTTTTGCATAAAGCGTATATGCCAAGAGTATTAATTGAAATGGGTTTCATTTCTAATTTTACTGAAGGAAATCTTTTAGACTCAGAAGAAGGTCAAAATGATATAGCTAGAGCGATTGCAGATGCAATTATAAGTTATAAAAGGGATTATTATGGGAATGAGGAAACGGAGGTTATTGATGTTAGGCCATCTCAGAAAATTATTGAGAAACCAATAAAAGACACATCATCGTCTCCATCAAAAACAAAAGTAGATTTCAATTCTAGCGAACTTAAAAAAACATTGAAAAGTAGTGATAATTCATCTGCTTTATTCAAGGTACAGCTTTCTGCAAGTGTAAAAAAAGTGGAATTAGCACCTAGAAATTTTAAAGGATTAAAAAATATCTCTGTAGATTATGAGAACAAAGTTTATAAATATATGTATGGAGAAACCTTTGATTATGATGTGGCCAAAAAACAATTACAAGAGGCAAAAGATAAAGGATATAATTCTGCTTTTTTAATTGCTTTTAAAAATGGAGAAAAAATTAGTGTTGAGGAAGCGCTTAAACAATAATTAAGAAGTTAAAAATATTTTATATTTTATGTCAAAACACTTAAATTTTGGAAATAATAATAAAAATTAAAACTATAATACTAGGTTCACTTCTATTTTGTTCTTTAAATATTTTTTGTCAGCCCAATCATAAATTTATAATTATTTTAGATGCAGGTCATGGTGGTAAAGATCCCGGAAATTCTTATCATGGTTTTGTTGAAAAAGAAATTGCACTTAAAACGACTTTAAAGTTAGAAAAACACCTCCAGAAAGACAATGATATTCAAGTTGTTCATACAAGAAAATCAGATGTTTTTATAGAATTAAAGAATAGACCCAAAAAAGCAAATAGTATAGATGCTAATTTATTTGTCTCTATACATTGCAATTCTGTTAAAAATCCAGTTCCCTTTGGTACTGAAACTTTTGTTATGGGTTTAGCAAGAAGTAAAGGGAATTTAGAAATTGCTAAACAAGAAAACTCGGTAATATTACTGGAGAAAGATTACAAACAAACCTATAAAGGTTTTGACCCTAAAAATCCTGAAACTTTGATTGGATTAAAAATATTGCAAGAAGATTATTTAGATCGAAGTATAAATCTAGCTTCAAAAATTGAAAATAATTTTAGAAATAAAGTAAATCGAAAATCCAGAGGCATTAAGCAAACACCCTTATGGGTTTTAGATGCAGCTTATATGCCAAGCGTATTGATTGAATTAGGTTTTTTATCTAACAATGAAGAAGGACTTTACTTGAATTCAGAACAAGGGCAAAATAACATGGCAGAAGCAATTGCGGATGCTATCATTACTTACAAAAAAGAATATTTTGGTGTTGAAAATAATCAAAATAATAAAGAGTATCCATCAGAAAAAACAATTAAAAATCGAATAAAAGATACTTCAAAAAATACAAAACTTGAACGTATTAAAGAAAAAAAAATAGTTCAAAAACACAATGCAAATATTCAAAGTGCAAGAGTTATTTTTAAAGTTCAAATTGAAGCTGGAAATAAGAATGTTAAATTAAATCCAGTTAATTTTAAAGGATTAAAAAATGTTTCAGTAACATCAAACGGAACTTTTTATAAATATGTATATGGGGCAACATCAGATTATAAAATTGCAAAACAAAATTTAGAATATGCAAAATCAAAAGGATATACTTCCGCATATCTAATTGCATTTAAAAACGGAGAAAAAATTAGTATTGAAGAAGCATTAAAATAAGTACAAGTTAAAATATTTTACATTAATTTTGCAAAAAAAAATACATTTTGAAAATAACGAGAGAAATTAAAACAGCTATATTAGTCATTGCATCTATTTTATTATTCATTTGGGGTTATAGTTTTTTAAAAGGAAGAGACCTTTTTACAAATTACAAAACGTTTTATGTTGAATATAAAAGTGTAGAAGGTTTGGCTGCATCAGCTCCTGTAACTTTAAATGGTTTGGTAATAGGTAAAGTAAGCAGTATCACAATAAACGAAAACACGGGTGATTTACTAGTTGAATTGCAATTAAAAACAGACTTTCCTATTTCAAAATCAAGTACAGCTTCTATTTATGAGCCAGGATTTATTGGTGGAAAACAAATTGCTATCAATCCAAACTTTAATGATAAAACACTGGCTGTTGATGGCCAAAAACTACAAGGAGAGATTAAATTAGGGCTTACTGATAAAGTAGGCGATCAATTAGCTCCTATTCAGGAAAAATTAGAAAAGATGATGACTAATGCTGATAAATTGATATCAGGAATTAACAATGTTTTGGATAAAAATGGGCAAGAAAATTTGAAAGTTAGCTTAGCCGAGTTAAGTAAGACTATTGAGCAATTTCATAAAGCTACAGTAAGTATTAATACTTTATTAGATGATAATAAAGTTCAAATACAAGGAGCTGTGAAAAATTTTAATAAAATTACTGGTGATTTTTCTAAAATATCGGATTCATTGAGTAAAGCAGATTTAGGTCAAACTGTCAAAAATCTAAATAAAACTTTGGCAAAAGTTGACGGTATTATGAGTGGTCTAGAATCAGGAAAAGGTTCTATGGGTAAATTATTAAAAGATGAGGCTTTCTACGAAAATATAAAAGCAACAACAAAAGAATTAGAATTGTTACTGCAAGATATAAGACTAGCTCCTACAAGGTATGTTAATGTTTCTTTATTTGGAAAGAAAAACAAACCTTATGTTGCTCCAAAAAATGATACGATAATAAAAGAAAAAAACTAGCAATATGAGCTATTTGGATAATATATTATTTGCCATATTATTAGTTATCGGTTTTGGTTATTTTTATATGAATATAAAAAAAATCATTCGAAATATCAATCTTGGTACA
>JBJOQF010000352.1:0-3243 GCA_046050185.1 Bacteroidota bacterium | reverse complement strand
TGAAAATTGATTACTTTTGTAAAAATTAATTGTTTTTATGCAAGTTGACCTTTCTACATTAGATCCAAAGAAAAATATTATTATCAAAGGCGCACAAGTACATAACTTAAAAAATGTTGATGTTGCGATTCCTCGAAATAAATTAGTTGTTATCACAGGACTTTCCGGATCAGGAAAATCAAGTTTGGCATTTGATACTTTATACGCCGAAGGACAACGGCGTTATGTAGAAAGTTTATCCTCATACGCAAGACAATTTCTTGGTCGTTTAGACAAACCAAAAGTGGAATATATCAAAGGAATTGCTCCTGCAATTGCTATTGAACAAAAAGTAAACACTACAAATGCGCGATCTACAGTAGGAACTTCAACGGAAATTTATGATTATATAAAATTACTATTTGCCCGAATTGGACGAACTTATTCTCCAGTTTCCGAAAGAGAAGTTAAAAAAAATACGGTTACCGATGTGATTACTGATGTAAAAAAATTAGACATTGATAGCAAATGGTTGCTCCTGGCTCCTATTCATCTGGAAGAAGGCCGAAAACTGGAAGACAAACTAAAAGTACTTTTACAACAAGGATTTGCAAGAATTCTAGTTAATAATGAAATGGTTCGTTTAGACGACTTCTCGACTTCGCTCGAAGTGACAAACCCGCATTCTTTAGACAATAAAAACATAAAGCTCATTGTTGACAGAATTGTTGTCAATCCTGAAACTTCGGGAGAAGAAGAATTCTACAATAGACTTGCTGATGCAGTACAAACTGCTTTTTTTGAAGGAAAGGGAATTTGTCATTTACAAGAATTAAATTCTGATAAAACATTTTCTTATTCTAATAATTTTGAATTGGACGGTATTACTTTTATGGAACCAAACGTTCATTTATTCAGTTTCAACAATCCTTATGGAGCTTGTCCTGTATGTGAAGGTTACGGGAATATAATAGGAATAGATGCTGAATTAGTAATTCCTAACACTACATTATCAGTATTCGAAAACGCTATTTTCCCTTGGAGAGGAGAAAGCATGAGCTGGTTTAGAGATGAATTGGTAAATAACGCCTACAAATTTGACTTTCCTATTCACAAACCTTTTTATCAATTATCCGAAGATCAAAAAGAACTGATTTGGAACGGAAACAACTACTTCCAAGGCTTAAATGATTTCTTTAAGGAATTAGAGGAAAAAAATTATAAGATTCAAAACCGTGTAATGCTTTCTCGTTATCGTGGTAAAACCAAATGTTATTCCTGCAAAGGAAAACGTTTGCGAATTGAAGCTTCTTATGTAAAAATCAATGACAAAACGGTTTCTGATTTAGTTGATTTACCTATTAAGCATTTGGTCACCTTTTTTGAAAACATTGATTTAAATGTTTACGAAAAACAAATTGCAAAACGATTATTGGTAGAAATCAATAATCGATTATCCTTTTTAACCGAAGTTGGTTTGGATTACCTTACTTTAAATAGAAATTCAGCTACACTTTCCGGTGGAGAATCTCAACGTATCAACTTAGCAACTTCATTAGGGAGTAGTTTAGTGGGTTCGATGTATATTCTTGACGAACCCAGCATTGGTTTACATCCAAAAGACACGGAACGTCTCATAAAAGTATTATTATCGCTTCGTGATTTAGGCAACACCGTTATTGTAGTCGAACACGATGAAGACATCATGAAAGCAGCTGATATGATTATTGATATTGGCCCGGAAGCAGGAACTTTTGGTGGTAATTTAGTTGCTCAAGGTACTTATGATGAAATTCTAAAAACGACTTCCCTTACAGCTAAATATTTGAATGGTGATTTAGAAATTACTGTCCCTAAGAAACGAAGACCTTTCAAGAATTTTATTGAAATAAAAGGAGCCCGAGAAAACAATCTGCAAAATATTGATGTTACGTTCCCATTGGATGTATTGACGGTTATTACAGGAGTTTCAGGAAGTGGAAAAAGTACGCTTGTAAAGAAAATTTTGTTTCCATCCATGCAAAAAAAACTAGAAAACGCTGGAGAAAAAGCAGGGCAATTTACTGAAATGACTGGCTCATTTTCACAAATTAAGCATATTGAATACGTAGATCAAAATCCAATTGGAAGAAGTTCTCGTTCTAATCCTGTGACTTATATTAAGGCTTATGACGATATACGGGAATTGTATGCCAAAGAAAAATTATCAAAAATAAGAGGATATCAAGCCAAACATTTTTCTTTTAACGTTGATGGCGGAAGATGCGAAACCTGCAAAGGGGAAGGTTCTATAAATGTAGAAATGGTTTTTATGGCTGATGTACAATTACCTTGTGAAACCTGTAATGGCAAACGTTTTAAGAAAGAAGTTTTAGAAGTTGCTTTTGAAGGCAAAAACATAAACGATATTCTTACTATGACTATTGATGATGCGATTGCGTTTTTTATTGCTCATAAGCAAGCTAAAATCACTCAAAAACTCCAACCGCTACAAGATGTTGGATTGGGATATGTGCAATTGGGGCAATCATCTTCTACACTTTCAGGAGGAGAAGCACAACGTATAAAACTCGCTTCGTTCTTAGTAAAAGGAACTACAAAGGACAAAGCACTATTTGTTTTTGACGAACCTACAACGGGACTTCATTTTCATGACATCAAAAAACTATTGGCTTCATTTGATGCTTTGATTGACAAAGGACATTCGATAATTGTAATTGAACACAACCTTGATCTCATAAAATGTGCCGACTGGATTATTGATTTAGGTCCTGAAGGAGGGGAAAATGGCGGAAAATTATTAGCAGTGGGAACTCCTGAAGAAATAGTAAAAATACAAAAATCAATCACTGGAAAATACCTAAAGGATAAATTATAAAAAACTATTCAGAATAGCATTTTTCTTCAAATGTATTTCCATCTTCATCAATGGCTACTAATATCTTTTTTTGTCTCGAAGAAACGCGCGTTAAATAAATCCAAGCTACGGACCATAAACCCAAAGTAACACAACAAAGTAAAAAATTGAAGCTGTGATCTACTGCTTTTCCATCTTTGGATAAGACTGCAAATGCAATACTTAGAAAAAAAAGGATGTTAACAAGTAAAAAACACCTAAAAAAGAACTATTCAAGATTGTTGCAGGAATTGAATTTAACTCCCTTTTGATACAGAAAAAATCATTCTGAATTTACTTTCTAAACTTTTTCAATAGATTATCTATAACTTGGTTTATTTCAACAGAAACAACAAATTTATAATTGA
>JBJOQF010000351.1:0-4120 GCA_046050185.1 Bacteroidota bacterium | reverse complement strand
TGTTTGGATTTTTTTACAAAAGAACTTGTATTTTGGTAGACAGAAGTTCTTCTAAAAGCAGAATGGAAGTTTTTAATCGGGCTCAAAAAAGAATAAATCAAGGATTAAGTATTTGTATTTTTCCCGAAGGTGGTGTTCCAAATAACGAATCTATTTTATTAGATTCTTTTAAAGATGGTGCTTTTCGATTGGCAATAGAACACGAAATTCCCATTGTCCCCATTACTTTTGCTGACAATAAAAAAAGATTTTCTTATACTTTTTTCAGTGGAAGTCCAGGATTAATGCGTGTAAAAATTCATCCCCATGTGGAAACCTTTGGTAAAAGTATAGACAGGAAAGAAATTCGGGAAGAAGTTCGAGAAATCATTTATACCCAATTGCAGGAATTTGAAAAGATAGAAATGGTTAAGAAATATGCATTTAAATAAAAAAAAGAGCCCACCGTGGTGAACTCTTTTTGTGTTTTTATGCTTCAGCTAATTCTTTTATTCTAGCTTTAATTTTTTCTTCTAATTCATCCGCTAATTCCGGATTGTCTTTTATTAAAGACTTAACGGCATCACGACCTTGCCCTAATTTAGTTTCACCATAACTAAACCAAGATCCTGCTTTTTTGATAATTTCAAACTCAACAGCAAGATCTAAAATCTCTCCTGTTTTTGAAATTCCTTCACCATACATGATGTCAAATTCAGCGATTTTAAATGGCGGAGCGACTTTGTTTTTCACCACTTTTACTTTGGTTCTGTTTCCAAGTACGTTATCACCATCTTTTATTTGAGTTGAACGACGAATGTCTAAACGAACCGAAGCGTAAAATTTCAATGCATTTCCACCAGTTGTCGTTTCCGGATTTCCAAACATTACTCCAATTTTCTCTCTCAATTGATTGATGAAGAAAACGGTACAATTTGTTTTGCTGATAGTTCCTGTTAATTTACGCAATGCTTGAGACATCAAACGTGCATGAAGACCCATTTTAGAATCTCCCATTTCACCTTCGATTTCACTTTTTGGAGTCAAAGCAGCAACCGAGTCAATTACAACAATGTCAATTGCTCCGGAACGAATCAAGTTTTCAGCAATTTCTAATGCTTGTTCCCCATTATCTGGTTGAGAAATGATTAGGTTTTCGATATCTACACCTAATTTCTCTGCGTAATTTCTATCGAAAGCGTGTTCTGCATCAATAAAAGCAGCAATTCCACCTGCCTTTTGGGCCTCAGCAATGGCATGAAGGGTTAAAGTTGTTTTTCCAGATGATTCTGGACCGTATATTTCAATGATTCTCCCTCTTGGGTATCCTCCAACACCTAATGCTAAATCGACTCCTAAAGACCCTGATGAAATAGTTTCTACTTCTTCAATGGCTTTATCTCCCATTTTCATTACGGTTCCTTTTCCGTAGGTTTTGTCTAGTTTGTCAAGCGTAAGTTGTAACGCTTTTAATTTGGATTCTTTCTCTGTACTCATCTTCTCTTTTACCTTTTCTTTCATCTATTTGTATTATTTTATAACTCTAAGAAACTGACAGGGTGACTAATTATCCTGAAAATTTCGTTTATGTAAGAACATTTATTTTCGTAAAAATACTTCTTTTTTTAATGTAAATTTTCTCTTTCAAGAATATTTTCAAATCTAAAATTTTAATAAAAAATAACAAGCTAATATAAGATTGTTACGTGAACAAAGCTTTTAATTCTGTTGCATCATGAGGGTTCATTTTCCCGGCTAAAACTAAACTGAGTTGTTTGCGTCTTAGAGCTGCATCAAAACGTTGTTTTTCCAGTTCAGTTTCTGGAATTATTTGTGGTACTTCTACAGGTCTTCCGGTATCATCAACTGCCACAAAAGTATAAATGGCTTCATTGGCTTTGGAACGGTTTCCTGATTGTCTGTCTTCTACCCAAACATCAATAAATATTTCCATTGAACTTTTGAAAGATCGGGAAACTTTGGCCTCCACATTTACTACACTTCCCAGTGGAATAGCTCTGTTAAAAGCCACATGATTTACGGATGCGGTCACGGTTATTCTTCGGGAATGTCTTCCGGCTGCAATACTTGCTGCGCGATCCATACGAGCTAATAATTCGCCTCCAAAAAGATTGTTCAAAGGATTGGTTTCGCTTGGTAAAACCAAATCGGTTAATATCGTCAGGGATTCTGAAGGATGTTTTGGAGTCATTTTTTTGTATAAAAAGTAATAAGTTTTAAATGATTATTGTGATTCTAGTTTAACCAATAAACAGCCATTATAGCTGGTATAAAATAGATAACAATAGTTCTGGCACCATCATAATCTTTGGCCAATCTTTGGCCAAAAAGCAACATCAATAATGTGATGCAAGAGAAAACAGCTCCATAAAATCCAAATATTCTTCCATTGTTTACCAATAATTCGATGCAGCCAACAACACATAAAATACCGGAAATTAATTCTAAGATTAAAATATTCAATAAAGCTAAAGGCACTTGATTTTTTAATTGTGTTTTAGCAAAATGTTCTTTTAACCAGTTAACATTATCTTTCCAATAAAAAAGCTTGTCATAACCGGATTGCAGAAAAGTAATAGCCAGAAAAATCAAAATCAAAATAGAAGTAATGTTGTTCATTTTTTTATTTTTTGTGAATTAAACGGGTTAGTTTTATAGATAAATCGGTTAAAATAATTTTTGCATTTCCGTTGCGTTCAATATGGTACATGGCATCCGAAAGTTCTTTAAAAATATCAATTATATTGTTACCATTTACAAAAGGTGCAAAATTCTCCAACTTGAATTTCTCCACTTGCGGTTCCATATAAACTAAGCTTGTCGTTTCATAATTCAATAACAAGGCCTGACGAAACATATCGATACAAAAGTGTAAAAATTTCTTTTGGGTTTCTCTTCCTAAACCGGCAATTTGTTCGCTCCATTGAATCAAATCTTGAATGGCAGCTGCATTTCCTTTGGCTCTAAAAGCCGCACGTACCCAGTCAACAAACCATTTTTCAAAAAAAACAGACTCACTGTCCGGTTGTAATAATTGCAGTGCTTTGTTATAATTCCCTTGTGCTTGATGCGCTATTTTTAAAGCCGTTTTATATTCTATATTTTCTCTTGAAACTAAGGCTTCGGAGATAACTTTTTCGCTCAAACCATTAAAATGCAACACTTGGCATCGGGAACGGATGGTTTGAATTATATCTTCTTCATTTTCTGAAATCAAGATAAAAACCGTTCTGTCCGTAGGTTCTTCGAGTAGTTTCAATAATTTATTGGAAGCGGCAATATTCAATTTATCGGCCATCCAAATAATCATTACTTTGTATCCGCCATCGTAGGATTTCAATGCAAGAGATTTCAAGATTTCCTGGGCATCATCAACCCTTATTTCTCCCTGTTTGTTTTTAACGCCCAACATTTGATACCAATCAAACAAACTCCCGTATGAATTGTGGTTTAAAAACTCCCGCCATTCCATGATAAAATCGATGCTTTTTGGTTTTGTTTTTACATCTTCAGTACTTACGGTTGGATATATAAAATGTAAATCCGGATGGGACGTTTTTTGGAATTTGATATTACACGCTTCGTTTGAACCCGAGTTTTCTGAGTTTTGATTGCTGCAGATAATGTATTGTGCATAAGCAATTGCCATGGGTAAAGTACCACTTCCCTCAGGACCAACAAATAATTGTGCATGGGGAATTCTACCCAAATCAGCACTTTTTGTCAAATGACTTTTAATGTGTTCTTGTCCTAAAATTTTTGAAAACTGCATGAAGCAAAGATAACAGAAAATGGTTTAGTCTAAAATTTTAGAATGCAAAGTTTCCACGTTAAGAAGTTTGTAAAATGATTCTTAAAAAGGGGTTGAATTTCATAATCAAATACCACATTCGTTTAAGATAATTTGCAATTATTTCAATAATTAACGTTTTCACCGTAATAATTTGAAGAAATATCCTGTTCATTTATTGTTTTAGATATCAATATGCCATCAATTCCTGAGATTGATTTTTTTACTACCGCTTATTTTGAACTCCCTGTTTTTTCTTGATTTCAACAAGCTGTGGAAAAAGCATTCTCTCAATGGAAATTACAAAATCAAAATTCACGATTCAGAAAA
>JBJOQF010000350.1:0-2533 GCA_046050185.1 Bacteroidota bacterium | reverse complement strand
AACTATATGCTTTTTTTGCGGAAAATTTAGATCCTACATGCGGTGCTGTGTTATGTGATCAACAATTTTTAGCTGACCAATTCAAAGTTTCAACACGAACTGTTCAAAGATGGTTAGATTTTCTAGAAGAAAATAATGCTGTATTACGAATTCCAGTAGCAGGGCGAGTATGTGCTTACGCATTAGATCCTCACGAAGTCTGGAAAGGTTATGATACTTCAAAAGATTATGCAGCTTTTATTACTAAAACTTTGGTAAATAAAGACGGAGAAATCAAAAGAAAAATAGTGTCTATGTTCTCAAAAAATAAAGAAAATGAAGAAATGTAATTTGCCCAATAATCTTTCCACCTACTAAACCTAAACAAATGTAAATGATAAAGAAATGAATTGTGTGGGCTTATTCATTTTAATGATTCAGTTACTCGTACGAAGTAAAAGTTTAAATTCAAAAAAAATAGAATCATGGCACGGACACCCGTGCCTCTAAACCCAATTAAAAAATCAACCATAAGGGCGCACTTAGGCAAACTCCACTTCGTAGAGTTTGCGTGCTTTCCAGATAGTTAGAACTTCGCGCCCTTTTAGGGCTTGACCAAAGGGGGCGTTGCCCCCTCTGGACAACCCCCACGTTCGCCACGTGGCAGGGGTGCATGCGTTACGCTACCGCTTCTCTTCTGCACCCCAAGCCCAAGCGTATAGCTGCTTCCAAAGGCATCAAGCATGAACGGTTTCCCCCCTATCGGACGTATGTCCGACAGGTTCCCCCCATTAAAGCTTGACCCCTTTTCCAGCAAAAACCGTTTTAAACGCGATTTAAGACGTTTAAACCTCGTCAACACATCTTTGTTTGTCTTTTTTAAGAAAAAGCCCTTCTAGGGCTTCTGGATGGTCTTTAAACGCATTTCTTGGTGTTGGATAGTAACCAAAGAACAGTTGTTTTTTGTTATAACAAAAAACAACTGTTCTTTGGTGGGCGAATTTATTAAAATTTTTTAATAAAAAGATCCCAGAATAAGAACTAAGAAGGGACATCTCGCAAACCCAATAAACATAAGGGGGTCATTTTCAGATTAGGTACCTTGTTCGCTCATATGCTCAACTTTATTAGCCCAAAAAAAAGTGCTTATAAGCTCAAATTAAGCTTGATTTTGGGCTAAATAGAATTTATCATGGCAGTTGTTAGCCCAAAATATAGGTAAAAAATGAGCCTTGAAAGATACAAAACAAATCCTTTCATATACGGAATGATAGTTCCAGTTAAAGAACATAGAGTTAAACTATCTAAACTAGGAAAAGATGACAATATTTTAGTCAATCAAACTACAGGAGAAATTCAAGGAACTCATCTAACAACTTATAAACGTGTAGATGGCGAACAGTTTATTAAATTGTTTACTGCAAATATTGGAATGACATTTGATTTATCATCTGCTGGTATAAAAACATTTGGAGTTCTTTTATGGATTGTTCAACATAAAGCAATTACTAAAGATGAAGTAGATTTAGATGCAATTATGCTAGAAGATTTTATTGAGGCACATTCTGATTCAAATAAGCCATTAAGCCTTAGTATAACTACATTTAAAAGAGGAATTAATGAACTTGAAGAAGCTCAAATAATTGCAAAAACAATGAGAAAAGGACGCTATTTTATTAATCCAAATTTTGTATTCAATGGAGATAGAATAGCATTCACAACACTGATTGAAAGAAATAAAGAATAAAGTAAAAACACTAAAAATCTAAATGTAATTTTTATAAAAAACCGTGTTTTAAAATGAAATTAATATATTGATATTAAACAATAAATAACATAATGGAATTGCCAAAATTTTAGATTAAATTTTGGCAATTAGAATTAATAATTATTAAAATCTATAATCTTTTTATAGCATTTTCATAAACAGAATTTTTATCTCTACGTCCAACAGCAATAACAATAACCGTAATTACATCATCTTTAACTTGATATACAAGACGATATCCAGTTGTTCTTAATTTTATTTTATAACAATCTTGCATGCCAGAAAGTTTTGCTGATTCAATTCTTGGATTTTCTAGTCTTTTAAAAAGAACTTTTTTTAATTGCAATTTAATTGAATTATCTAATTTCTTCCATTCATCCAGAGCTTCTGATTTAAAAATAAGTTCATAAGTCATCTAAAGAAACCCTTATTTCTTTACTATTTTCTCGTTGTCTTACAATTTCTGCTAATTCAGCATCTTCAATCCATTCCATTATTAGTTCAAACATTGATGCTGGAACCAAATAAGCCTCAGGCTTATTTCGATTTAGAATTGCAACAACCTCACCATTTGCCTGTTCTATAACGCTACTAGGACTCTTCTTTAACTCAGTAATACTTACTGAGTTTCTTGCTAATAAAATTTCCATAATTGTACCTTTCAAAGTACTTTTATTAATACTGCTATAGATACATTATTCTAAATTTATCCAATAAAATCAAGGTAAATGGTACAGCTTAAAATTATTTAAACTATAAAGTAAAAATGATGCCACTCAATAAAGC
>JBJOQF010000349.1:0-11541 GCA_046050185.1 Bacteroidota bacterium | reverse complement strand
ATTAACTTCTGATTAATTTTCTGTATTTCAATCGTTTCGGAGTTAAATCTCCCCCCAAACGTTTTTTCTTGTTTTCCTCATAATCAGAGAAACCACCTTCAAAATAATACACTTCAGAGTTTCCTTCAAAAGCTAGAATGTGTGTACAAATTCTGTCCAAGAACCATCTGTCGTGAGAAATTATTACCGCACAACCTGCAAAATTTTCCAAACCTTCTTCTAATGCACGAAGCGTATTGATATCTAAATCATTCGTAGGCTCATCCAGTAAAAGTACGTTTCCTTCTTCTTTCAAAGTCATCGCAAGGTGCAAACGGTTTCTTTCTCCACCGGAAAGCATGGAAACTTTCTTGTTTTGTTCTCCTCCACCAAAATTAAATCGAGACAAATAAGCTCTTGAATTCACTTGCTTTCCTCCCATCATAATCATTTCCTGACCATCAGCGAAGTTTTCCCAAATCGATTTATCAGGATTTATGTTAGAGTGTGCTTGATCTACATACGCGATTTTCACAGTATCTCCAATTAAAAATTCTCCTGCATCAGGCTTTTCTTCGCCCATTATCATTTTGAAAATGGTTGATTTACCCGCGCCATTTGGCCCAATAATTCCAACAATTCCAGCTTGTGGCAGCGTAAAATTTAAATTATCATAAAGCAATTTATCTCCAAATGCTTTAGCGACATTTTTAGCTTCAATTACATTAGTTCCTAAACGTGGACCATTTGGAATATAGATTTCCAGATTTTCATCCAATTGTTTTTGGTCTTCATTCAATAATTTATCATAGTTCTGCAAACGTGCTTTTTGTTTCGTTTGACGGCCTTTGGCACCTTGACGAACCCAATCCAACTCACGTTCTAATGTTTTTCTACGTTTTGAAGCTACTTTTTCTTCCAATGCCATACGGTTTGATTTTTGATCTAACCAAGAAGAATAGTTCCCTTTCCAAGGAATTCCCTCACCTCTATCTAATTCCAAAATCCAACCTGCAACATTATCTAAAAAGTATCTATCGTGTGTTACAGCAATTACAGTCCCGGCATATTGTGCTAAATGTTGTTCTAACCAAAGTACACTCTCGGCATCCAAGTGATTCGTAGGTTCATCCAAAAGCAATACATCAGGTTGTTGCAACAACAAACGGCATAAAGCTACACGGCGACGCTCTCCACCGGATAAATTCTTAATTGGTGTATCACCTTCAGGAGTGCGTAACGCATCCATTGCAATTTCTAATTTAGTATCGATTTCCCAAGCACCTAAAGCATCAATTTTATCTTGTAAAAGCGCTTGACGATCCATCAATTGCTCCATTTTATCAGCATTTTCATACACTTCGGGTAAGCCAAAACTATCATTGATTTGGTTAAATTCTTCCAAAACTGCCATTGTATCAGCAACTCCTTCTCTTACAATTTCAATTACCGTCTTATTATCATCCAAAATAGGTTCTTGCTCTAAATAACCTACAGTATAACCCGGTGCAAAAACTACGTCACCTTGATAATTTTTATCTACGCCTGCAATAATTTTTAATAAAGAAGATTTTCCTGATCCATTTAAACCTAAAATACCAATTTTAGCTCCGTAAAAGAAACTCAAATAAATGTTTTTAAGTACTGGTTTATCTGCTCCTTGATAGGTTTTACTCAATTTTGACATTGAGAATATAACTTTTTTATCGTCTGCCATTTTCTTTTTTTTAATATAAATTTATCTAAATAACTCTTTAAAGTCTTCCTTTAAGTGAACTAAAAACCCATGCATTAGCTAAAAACCCAACACCTACAGCCGCAAATCCCCATCCGGAAACATCACTATACCTGAAAGCTCCTAATCCTATTAAGAGTAGTCCCATAAGTATCATTATTAGTGTAGCCCATCCCAAGACTGTGTTTTTATTCATTCCCATAATTTTGGCATTTATTTTTATTATCCTGAAATTTCAGGATTACAAATATCGAAAATTTACCCTTTAATTAAATATTTTATAAAGCATTTCTCTTAATAAATCCGATTGCGACAACGCGTTAGCTCCAACACCTTTACTTTTTACATCAATATCTCTTAAAGCCCCTACAATTTGACTCACTTTTTTCATTGGATAATTTTTCAAGGCTACATCATATTCTTTCAAAAAGAATGGATTCACACCTATTACTGCCGCTACATTTTTTGGATTTTTATCTTTTAATCCATGGTATTTCAACAATTGTATAAAAAAACCAAATACCAAACTCGTTGTCACCACCATAGGATTGTCTTTTGGATTTTGGGCAAAATTTTCAGCAATGGTATACGCTTTTAATTGGTTGCGTTCTCCAAGTGCTTTTCGCAATTCAAATACATTGAAATCTTTACTGAAACCTATGTTTTCCTCAATATGTTTTGGAGTTATTGTACTTCCAACAGGCAGGATAATCTGCAATTTTTCGAGTTCGTTGTTTATTTTACTTAAATCCGTTCCAAGAAATTCCACTAACATGGCATTTGCTTTTGGTTCAATCGAATACTTTTTACCAGATAAAACACGTTTAATCCAATCACCTATTTGGTTTTCATACAATTTTTTACTTTCGAAAACCACACCTGATTTAGCTAATAATTTTGTCAATTTTTTTCGTTTATCCAACGTTTTATATTTGTAACAAAAAACCAAAACTGTTGATTGCATTGGGTTTTCAGCATAACTTTCCAGTTTATCAATGGTGCGAATCAAATCTTGTGCTTCTTTTACAATCACAACCTGACGCTCGGCCATCATTGGATAACGCTTCGCTGTTGAAACAATATCTTCTATCGATACATCTCTTCCATATAAAACGGTTTGATTAAAACCTTTTTCTTCTTCAGACAAAACTTTTTCTTCAATATAATCAGATAATTTGTCAATATAATAAGGCTCTTCCCCCATCAAAAAATAGATGGGTTTGATGTTGCCGCTTTTTATATCATTTACAATTTTTACAACCTCGTCCATTTCTTTGGTTTCAGGTTTCAAGTTTCAAGTTATGCAACCTAAAACTTGAAACTAAATTAACTATTTTTGCTTTATGCAAAAACTAAATTTTCAACTTTATAACTTTCGGTTCAAAAATAGCGAAAATAAAGTCTCTATTTTTGATGAGATAAGGAAAAAATTTATCGTTCTTACACCCGAAGAATGGGTTCGTCAGCATGTAATACAATTTTTATTGGAAGAAAAAAAATACCCTAAATCATTGATAAATGTAGAAAAAGTTCTAAAAGTCAATGGCTTGCGCAAAAGATATGATGTTGTGGTTTTCAATCCTGATGGTTCTATATTCATTTTAATCGAATGTAAAGCGCCCGAAATAAAAATTGCACAGGCAACGTTCGACCAAATTGCCCGTTACAATATGACAATGAAAGCCAATTTTTTGATGGTAACCAATGGGTTGAATCATTACTTTTGCCAAATGGATTTTGAAAACGAGAAATATACTTTTCTAGAGAATCTGCCAAATTATAATAGTTAGATTATTAGACTTCTTAGATTATTAGAATCTAAAAATGTCGAAAAATCTAAAAATCTAAAAATCTAAATGAAAATAGCTGTTGTAATACTCAATTGGAATGGAGTACAATTATTAGAACAATTTTTACCTTCTGTGGTAGAACATTCCCCTGAAGCAAACATATATATGGCAGACAATGCTTCAACAGATGATTCTATTTCATTTGTGTTAGCTAATTTCCCATCTGTCAAAATTGTAAAAAACGACACTAATTTAGGTTTTGCAGGCGGATATAATGACGCATTAGAAAACATTGATGCCGAAATTTATGCTTTAGTCAATTCTGATATAGAAGTTACTGAAAATTGGCTTCAACCTATCCTTAAAACTTTCGAAAACGAAACAGAAACAGCTATTATTCAACCTAAAATATTAGATTTTAAACGTAAAGAATACTTTGAATACGCTGGTGCTGCGGGAGGTTTTATAGATGAATTTGGTTATCCTTATTGTCGCGGACGTATTTTTAATACTTTAGAAAAAGACAACGGACAATACAATGACAACTGTGAAATATTCTGGGCTTCAGGAGCTTGTTTTTTTATCCGAAGTTCAGTTTATAAGGAATTAAAAGGTTTTGATGCCGATTTTTTCGCCCATCAGGAAGAAATTGATTTATGCTGGCGTGTTATCAATAAAGGATATAAAATAAAATACAATTACGAGTCCGTTGTTTATCATGTGGGCGGAGCTACTTTGCAAAAAGGAAATCCCAAAAAAACGTATTTGAATTTTAGAAATTCCTTATTAATGTTGACTAAAAATTTACCTAAAGATAAATTATATTGGATTCTGTTTTGTAGAATGATTCTAGATGGAATTGCGGGATTACAATTTCTTTTACAAGGAAAATTTAATCATTTTTTAGCTATATTAAATGCACATGGGTCATTTTACAGGTTATTTTCAAGTAATTTTAAGAAAAGGAATAGGGTCCAAAAAGATAAATATTACAATAGAAAAAGCATCGTTTATTACCATTTTATTCTCAATGGCAAGGTTTTTGTTAAATAATTTTAACATTAATTTATATGTAATTTCTAACTTTTAAAAACTAAATTTACAACTCAAAACTTAAAAAAAAATTTATGAAAAAAATAGTAATTGCCTTGTCTGTATTGGCACTTTTAACTTCTTGTGTTTCTAAAAAAAAATATACTGAATTAGAAGCCAGAAACAAAGAAACTCAAGATTTATTAAATTCTGCTACTGTAAAATTAAATTCTTGCTTAGAAGAAAAAGCGGGTCTTTCAGCAACTGTAGCTGGTTTAAAAGAACACAATCAAACATTGATCAATACGTCAAAAGACATGACAATATTGACTACTAAAGGGGCTGAAAATATTGAGAAAGCTTTAGAAACTATTAAAGAAAAAGATTTAAAAATCAGCAGAATGCAAGATGCATTAACTAAAAAAGACAGTGTAACACTTGCTGTTGTAACTAGCTTGAAAAGCGCTGTTGGAATTTCTGATCCAGATATTGAAATTAATGTTGAAAAAGGAGTTGTATTTATATCGATCGCTGATAAATTATTATTTAAAACTGGAAGCTACGATGTAACTGATAAAGCAAAAGGAGTCTTAGCAAAAGTAGCCAAAGTGGTAAATGACAAACCTGATTTTGAATGTATGGTTGAAGGTCATACTGATAGTGTTCCTTTCAATGGTTCAGGTATTTTATTAGACAACTGGGATTTAAGTGTTAAACGTTCTACTTCAATAATTCGTGTATTGACCAATCAATTAGGTGTTAAACCAGAACAATTAATTGCTGCGGGAAGAAGTTCTTATGTTCCTTTAGTTGCTAATGATTCCGCTGAAAACAGAGCTCGTAACAGAAGAACTCGTATCGTTGTATTGCCTAAAATCGATCAGTTTTATGATATGATTGAAAAAGAAATGAAGAAACAACAAAAATAAAAAAGTATTCAGTGAACAGTAATTAGTGTTCCGTTTATGTATAATAAAAAAACGTTTCGGTGTATCGAGACGTTTTTTTTTATGCAAATTTTCACGAAGATGTTTAAGATTCTTAATCTGAAATCTCGTTTACAAAATATCCAAACTCCCTTTTCCTTCTCTGACTACAATAGGCTCATCCCCAGACAAATCAATAATTGTAGAACCTATATTGTCTCCATAACCGCCATCAATAACAATATCAACAAGGTTTTGCCATTTCTCGAAAATAAGTTCTGGATCTGTGGTGTATTCTATCACATCATCATCATCATGAATTGAAGTGGAAACAATTGGATTGCCTAACTGACGTACAATTTCCAGTGCAATCGTATTATCAGGAACACGGATACCAACAGTAGTTTTCTTTTTGAATTCTTTAGGCAAGTTATTGTTTCCTGGTAAAACAAAGGTATAAGGTCCTGGCAAGGCTCTTTTTAAGAGTTTAAAAGTAGCTGTGTCAATTTGTTTCACATAATCAGATATATTACTTAAATCGTGACAAATGAAAGAAAAATTAGCTTTATCCAGCTTAATTCCTTTTATCTTAGCAATTCGTTCCAGTGCTTTTGTATTTGTAATATCACATCCTAATCCGTAAACGGTATCCGTTGGATAAATTACTAAACCTCCATCTTTTAAAACCTTAACAACTTTCGCAATCGCCGCTTCGTTAGGTTTGTCTTCGTATATTTTTATAAATTGAGCCATTTTTTTAATTTAAACTTAAAATATTTAAGGTTTAAAGTTCTTCTAAAAAGACAACTTTAAACCTTAAACTTAAAATAAATTTCATCCTATAATATCCAGTTTTGCAAATCGCAATAATAACTTTTTTATTCCACCTACTTCAAATTTGATTTCGGCTTTTTTATCAGCACCAACACCTTCTAAACTGATTACTTGTCCTTTTCCAAAGCGCTCGTGCATAACTATATTTCCTGCAACCAGTTTATTATCAAATAAATTGGCGCTTCCAGAAGAAGATGCATTACTTGTAACTGGTTTTAGTTTTCGAATATTTATATCCGATTTGGATTCGTTATCGGTAACATGTTTTGGAGGAGTACTCCCTATTGGTTTTGCCAGACGTAATTTGGATTTATCCACATCACCAAAAACATCACTGTCAATCATTGGTTTATAACGGTAGTTATTTTCAGGAGGAGTCATATATTCTAAATATTGACTGTCGATTTCTTCAATAAAACGCGAAGGTTCGCTATCCGTCAATTTTCCCCATCGATATCTGGATTGTGAGTATGTCAGATAGGCTTGATGTTCCGCACGTGTTAAAGCCACATAAAATAAGCGACGTTCTTCTTCCAGTTCGCTCCTGGTACTCATACTCATGGCACTTGGAAATAAATCCTCTTCCATTCCTACCACGAAAACATGAGGAAATTCCAATCCTTTGGCTAAGTGAATCGTCATCAATGCTACACGATCTTCATCGCTGGTATCTTTGTCTAAATCAGTTGCCAGAGCTACATCTTCCATAAACTCAGATAGTGCGCCTCTAGCGCCGTCAACTTCTTTTTGACCTTCGGTAAAATCCTTGATACCGTTTAATAATTCTTCAATATTCTGAATTTTAGCCATTCCTTCCGGAGTCGCATCTTTCTTTAATTCTTGAACAAGGCCAGTTTTCTTAGCAACATGATCAGCGAGATAAAAGGCATCTTGATTTTCATTTATGGCTTGAAAACTTTGAATCATAGTAACAAAATCAAGTAGTTTTTGTTTCGTTCCTGAATTCAGTTTTAAGTCAATTCGCTCAATATTTTGCATCACTTCAAAAATCGAACGCTTGTAATGATTGGCGGCAATGGTTAATTTCTCGATTGTAGTATTCCCAATGCCACGAGCCGGATAATTGATTACGCGCACTAAAGCTTCCTCATCTTTTGGATTAATTACCAATCGCAAATAACACAATACATCCTTCACTTCTTTCCTTTGGTAAAATGAAAGACCTCCATAAATTCGGTAGGGAATATCTCTTTTTCTCAAGGCATCTTCCATCGCCCGCGATTGTGCATTAGTACGATACAAAATCGCAAAAGCTCCATTAGGCAACTGGTTTTGCATTTTTTGTTCCCAAATGGCACCTGCAACAAATCGACCTTCTTCGTTATCGGTTAAACTGCGGTGTACTTTTATTTTTGGACCAAAATCATTGGCTGTCCAAACAATTTTATCAAGCTTGACTTTATTTTTATCGATGATGGTATTCGCCGCTTCCACAATATTTTTTGTCGAACGGTAATTCTGTTCCAATCGAAAGGTTTTTACCCCTTCATAATCTTTCTGGAAATTCAGGATATTATTGATATTTGCCCCCCGAAAGGCATAGATGCTTTGTGCATCATCACCTACAACACAGATATTTTGGAATTTATCTGACAACGCTCTAACAATCAAGTATTGAGAGTGATTCGTATCTTGGTACTCATCCACTAATATGTAACGGAAACGGTTTTGATATTTAGCCAAAACTTCTGGAAAACGAGTCAGTAACTCATTCGTTTTCAATAACAAATCATCAAAATCCATTGCTCCTGCTTTGAAACATCGGTCTACATAATTTTGATAAATTTCCCCCATTCGAGGTTTTTTAGACATAGCATCGGCTTCTTGCAAATCAAGATCATTGAAATAGGCTTTTACAGTAATCAAACTGTTTTTGAAATTAGAGATCCTGTTTAAAATCTGTTTTGGTTTATAAACATCTTTATCCAATTGCATTTCTTTTATAATTCCAGAAATGGCACGAAGTGAATCTTGGGAATCATAAATGGTAAAATTCGAAGGATAGCCTAAATGTTCCGCTTCTGAACGAAGAATTCGAGCAAAAACGGAGTGAAAAGTTCCCATCCAAAGATTTTTAGCTTCGCCAGCACCTACAATATCCGAGATACGTTTTTTCATTTCTCGAGCTGCTTTATTCGTAAAAGTCAGAGACAAAATGCTAAATGCATCAACACCCTGATTCATTAAATAAGCAATTCTTATAGTCAACACCCGCGTTTTACCTGAACCTGCTCCAGCAATAATAATCATAGGACCGTCTTTTTGTAAAACGGGTTCGCGTTGCGCTTCGTTAAGTTGATCGATATATTTATGCATGGAAATTTTTAAATTATATTATGCAAAAATAGCAATTTTGAATGAGGTTTTAAGTACCAAAAAATAACAATTGCTAATTCATTCCGCTATTAATTTTAACAAGACATTTTGCACTTATAATTTGAAAAACACATCGTAAGCAAATCGGATTAATGTGCCGATAACAACAACCAAAAAGAAAATCCGAATGAAACTATTTCCTTTATTTATGGCTAATTTAGCTCCAATCCATCCTCCAAAAGCGTTACTGGCCGCCATTGGGATTGCTATTGCCCAAATAATTTTTCCTTTCAAAATAAACAGACAAATGGAACCAAAATTAGTCGACAGATTCACCATTTTAGCATTTGCGGAAGCGTGCAAAAAATCAAATCCCATAATAGCAATAAACGCTACAACTAAAAAACTACCCGTTCCTGGGCCAATAAATCCATCATACAAACCCACTATAAAACTAATTCCAATAGCATTCAAGATTTGTGTTTTGGGCGAATGCATTTTTTCAATATGTTGCCCAAAATTCTTCTTTGCGTAGGTATAAACCACTAAAAATGAAAGAACAACCAGTAATAATGGTTTCATAAAATCATTACTTACATACGTCAATAATGTAGAACCTAAAAATGCCGAAGGAAAAGCCAAAAGCATCATGATTACTAGTAATTTCCAGTTCATATCGACCTTTTTAAGATATTGATAAGCAGCAAAAGAAGTACCACTGAAAGCAGGAACTTTTAAGGTTCCAATAACTGTTGAAACGGGTAAATTAGGCAATAATATCAGCCCCATAGGCGTTTGTATCAGTCCACCGCCGCCCACAATAGCGTCTATAAATCCTGCAGCAAAAGCGGCTAAACAAAGTATAACTAGTACGTACGTTTCCATTCTAATAATCGATATTAAATATTCTGGTATAAATGGTAAAAATACTATTCGAATTGATTTATTGCTAATAAAATCAAGTTGATTTGTAGTCAAAAAAGTATATTTTTGCTTTAATAAATTTTAAATGCAAAATGGAATCATTACCAATCATAGAATTATTAAGTTATACTTTACCGGCAGTTGTTACAGGGGTTGTGGCCTATTATTTTTTTGATCTCCATACCAAAAACGAAGAAGGAAGACGCCGTTATTTATTAAACAAAGAAGCACAAAAAAATGCTTTGCCCTTACGCTTACAAGCATTTGAGCGCATGACGCTGTATATGGAACGTATCAATCCTACAAAATTATTGATTCGGATTGCTCCTGTTTCGCAAGATAAAAATGATTACGAAAATCTTATAATTACACAAATCGAACAGGAATTTGAACATAATTTGACACAACAAATTTATATGTCTGATGAATGTTGGACCATTATTGTGACAGCTAAAAATGCTACCATTCAAATGATTCGTAAGGCAAATAGGATTGACCGTGTGGATAGCGCTGATAAATTGCGTGAAGTGCTTTTGAATGATTTGATGGAAAAACAATCTCCAAGCAATGCAGCTTTGGCATATATCAAAAACGAAGTGGGACAATTGTGGTAAATTTTTAATTTGTTTTACTCCAAAAAACTCAATAATAAAACCATTTTTTAAATGAACTTATATTCCTTATATGGTTTGTATTTATCACCATATAAGGCATATTAGTTCATTTAAATTAAAAAAATAGCGTTCAAAATTCTATGTTTAATTGCTTATTCTTTCAATAACCTATTTAATTGAAATTGCTCAGTTTCATTTAAATTCGGCAGAATTCTTTCGAAAGAAACTCTCATTGCCGCATTCTTCAATAATCTTCTGATGTTATCTCTTCCAAATTTCGAAAATTGCCACATGTGATGAGTTGTAGCTTTTACTAAATTTTGCAATACTTCATCATTGATTATATTAAAAACAAGTAGTTTTTCTAAAGCATCTTGACGAATGGTTGCTTCGTAATTAGACGATGAATAATTAATCAATTCCGCAACCAATTGTTCTTTATTTATTGAATAATTAGGTGTCGACAAAGCCAACGACAACCATAATGTTCGCAAATTATAGTCATTGAAACCGATCCATTCTTTTGATTTATCCAAATAACGAGCGCGTTGTTCCGGAAAATTATTCCATAAATTATACAATGCTATTTCTTGTGTTTGATAGGATTTATCATCCAATAAAGTTTCGTATTGCGTTCTAAAACTTTCCGGAATTTCATTTAATGTTGCCGCAATCGCTTGACGTACCTGTACATTTTTGGTATCCAAAGCCAAGCTTAAAAGTGCAGATTTATCTTCAACTTTTACTTCTTTCAATTGATTGACAATTGCTTCTTTTACGAAAAAATAAACATCCGATTGTAGTGTTTTCGCAAAAAAAACTTTTTTCTCCGTCAAGGGTTTATTTCTTAATTTTTCCACTTCAAACAATACCTTAATGGACTTATTTTTATTTAATAAAGCATTAGCTTGTTGTGTATTAAAAACAGTTGTTTCAAGCCATACTTTACTAAAACTATTCAAGTCATAATGTGATACTTTTTTAATTTCAGCAAAGAAATCTTGTGTATTTACAGTTTTAAACGAATATTTTTTTAAATAGCATTTTACTGCTTTTTTTAAAGCCTTATCTCCTATTGATTCGTGCAGAACAAAAAGTGCCCAAGCGCCTTTTTGATAGAAAGTCAAAGAACTGGCCTTGGCGTTCAAAACTGGAATTGTATCGGTTTTGGAAGCAAACTTCAGTTGTTGTGCTGATTCATATAATTTAGAATAAAAATAATCTTCGCCATAGATTTCCTTTTCGGCTAATAACGCATAATAGGTTGCAAAACCTTCTTGTAACCAATGCTGTTTGCCACTTTCAGCGGTGATTAGATTACCAAACCACTGATGTGCTAATTCATGAGCATTGACATTCGTATAATTTCG
>JBJOQF010000348.1:0-8548 GCA_046050185.1 Bacteroidota bacterium | reverse complement strand
GTGCTTGTCCACTTCGGTTTCCCGATGCACAACAAAGTACCAACGGTCCTTTAAGATTACGCAATTCTTCTACTCTTTGTGGAATTTCATTCAGTGGAATATTAATAGAATTGACTACATGCCCACCCATAAATTCAGCATGGGAACGCACATCTACGATTGTCCCTTGCTTTTCTTTGATTATTTTTTCTAAACTCATTTTTATGTTTTTTAATTAATAGTCAAATTGCGTTTAACTAAATTGTTATACAAATGTAAAGCAACAATAAGTGCTGCATAGTAACTTTTGTTACACAAGGAATTTTTTATTTTGTCTGCTTCGATTTTTAAAATATTTTATGGTTTCAAGAATGATAAGAATACCAATCGCTCCTATAATAGAAGGCATAAAGTGATTGTAATTGGTTATTTCAAAATTGAATGTACCTCGTAGCGATGGAATTGAAATTATCAACAATAACATTATTATGGCAGTTAAGAGAATGGGAATTGTAATCAGGTTTCTTTCTGTTATTACAGAGATAACGTTTCTTGTTTTTGAAATATTGGTTAAAATGATAAATATATTTCCCATAAGAAGTGCCGAAAAGACGATAGCTCTTACTTCTCCTTCAGGATATTCTTTGAATTTGGAAAATAAATAAACCGAAAAAACCATTGCCAACAATAAAAAGCCTTGCATAACACTCAGTATAATTTTTCTTCCACCAAAAAACTGTTCGTTTGGATTTCTGGGAGGGCGCTGCATGATCCCTTTTTCTTCCTGCTCTGATTCGAATGCAATAGAACAAACGGGATCATTTATCAATTCCATAAAAACAATATGGAGCGGCATCAATAATAAAGGAATTGAAGTGTTGAATGCGGGTAAAAGAGTAAGCCCAATTATAGGAATGTGAATGGAGAGAACATACGACATTGCTTTTTGCAGATTATCAAAAATCCTTCTTCCGGAACGTATTGCTGAAACAATAGACGCAAAATTATCATCCAATAAAACGAGCGAAGATGCTTCTCTGGCTACATCGGTTCCTTTATTTCCCATGGCAATACCAATATTGGCTGCTTTCAAGGCTGGTGCATCATTGACTCCGTCGCCTGTCATTGCCACGATTTCGTTATTGGCTTTCAAAGCCTGAACAATTCTCAGTTTTTGTTCAGGAATTACGCGGGCAAAAACATTGGTTTTAGTTATTCTTAATTTAAGGTCTTCATCACTCATTACGGTTAACTCATCTCCGGTAATAATTCCTTTTTCAGTATCAAGACCTATTGATGAAGCAATACTTTTTGCAGTAGCGGGAAAATCGCCGGTTATCATAATCACTTGTATACCGGCTTCATGACATTCTTTTATGGCTTGAGGAACTTCTGGACGAATAGGGTCTTCTAAACCAATAAGGCCAAGAAAGTTAAAGTCAAATTCATGTTGCGAATCGGGTAGTTGTTCCTTATGATGCGCAGCATTTGCAACAGCAATAACCCGATATCCTTGTTCGGCCATTTGCTGTACGGCTGAAAAATGTTTTGTCGTTTCCTCTTGATTCATTTTGCAAAGCTTAAAAATAGCTTCCGGGGCGCCTTTTGCAGAAACGGATATAGAATTTTCAGTAACATTTTCCGTTACGCGGGTCATAGCAAGTAATTCACGACTCAATGGATATTCTTTTATGAGTTTATGGTCTGATTTTTTTTGTAAAATTATTGCTTCATGAGTTTTGTAAATCGCCTGTTCCATTGGGTCAATTGCATCTTTTCGAGAGGCATAATGTGCGGCAACAACCAAATTTGAAATCTGATTTTGTTTCTCATGAAAAATGTTTTTTAGGACGATTTCCTGACCATCATAAATAGTGGCAATTTCCATTTTGTTTTGGGTAATGGTTCCCGTTTTATCAGTGCATAAAACAGTTGCTGAACCCAATGTCTCTATTGCGGAAGGTTTTCTGGTCAGTACATTTTTTTTAGATAATCGCCAGGCACCCAAAGCCAAAAATACGGTAAGGATAACAGGAAACTCCTCGGGTAAAATGGACATTGCAGCTGCAAGTCCGTTCAGTAACGCTTGAATGAAATTCTCTCTTGTAAAATAAAAGGTTGCAATGACACCAATGCTGATAAAAATACCAATCAAGAATAAATTCCGAATCAATACTTTCATTTCTTTTTGCAATCGGGTTTCATCTTCCTCGATGTTTTGTAAAGAAATTCCAATTTTTCCAAATTGTGTTTTTGTTCCGGTTGCAAAAACCTTCGCAAATCCTTTTCCTTGTACTACAAGTGTTCCGCTGAAAACTAATCCATGTGAATCTGAGGTATCGGTTACGACGCTTTTCATTACTGCAACTGATTCGCCGGTAAGCAATGATTCATCTACGGTGAGATTTATGGTGTCGAGCACTTTTGCATCAGCGGCAATCCGATCACCTTCATTTAACAGAATTATATCATCAGGAACCACTTCGCGTCCGGGAATCCTAATTTCTTTTCCATCCCTAATCACTAAAGCACGTGGCGAAGAGAGTTTTTTGAGTGCTTCCAGTGCTTTTTCGGTTTTCTGATATTGGTAAAAAGTGATGAAAATAATAACAAAAATTGCCGAAAGTAAAATAATTCCTTCTCTGTAATCACCCAATAAAATATAAAGTACACCACAGCTAATCAATAAAATGAACATAGGTTCTTTCATGACTTCCAAAGCGATACGCCAAATAGATTTTGGTTTTGCCGATGGCAATTCATTAAAGCCAAAATGCTTTAATTTTTCCTGAGCTTCTGCTGTATTTAATCCTTCAATCATGATGAATAGAATTAGGAATTACACTTCTTATTTTTTAAAAACTCCATCGGCCTCGGATATAAATCTCCGTTATTAAATTCTTGTAGCTATTATGCTGCTCCGCAAAAAAAGACTGTGACGTAAAATCCAAATCGAAATTGGTCGCCACATTCCATGCAAAAGTGGGGATAAGAATCAGTGTGTTTTTTTCGGGTGAATAAATGAATGAAAAGTTGCAGGACGCTATAGGGGAAATCGTTTTCATAATTGTCGTGTAAAAATTATAGCGAAACGGGAATAAGGATTTTGCAGACAAATTAGTATTATAAAAACTTCCTTTTACGGCAAAAATATTCGAAGGATTGCTGTTGTATAAACTAGCTAGCGAAACGTACCAATCGTTCTTAAAAGTTTGATCTGCCATGATGGAAAAGCTGAAGGTTTTGGATGCATCCAAAGCATTTTTTTTTGGAAAAAAATAACTCAATTCCCCTTTGAAACCAGCTTCTTTTATATTTCCGGCCCAACCGCCACCAAAGACATAATCGGTTTGATACATTCCGCCCAACAACTGAAAATCATACTTCCATTTGTTAATTTTATATAAAAAAGCAGCAGTATGTTCGTCTTTGTTTTTTCCGGGTTTGTATGCTAATTCTAAAACCGAATTGTTCTTAATATTGTGCTGAATTCGAATTGCATCATTTCCCGATCGTTCTTCATAATCAAAATCCAGAAAGTTATAGGCATTGAAAATGTCATTGGGATTCCAGATGTTGTTGATGCCCCAATTGATACGCTGCCGTCCTATTTTAATATCCCATTTTTGATCTGCATATTGAAGTAGCAATCTATCAATTACGGAATGTGCGACGAATGATTTTTCATTAATCCACAAATGGGAAAGATTCAATAAATCATTGTATTGGTTGATGGTTTTACCAAAATCAGGAATCAGCTTGAGTTGTTCGCCATAAAAAATACGATTCCGAATTTCCAGCCTTCCGCTTATTTTAGGTGAAATATTGAACTTAAAATTCAACCGGTTATGAATCAGATTCATTGATGCATTCGAATCAATTTTTTGGATAAAATAAGTGCTTTGCACGTCTTTGATATAACCGTTGAGTTCTAACCAAGGTGTTTTTGTACGATCCATTTGCGCTAAAATTGTAGTGCAAATGAAGTATAAAATTACGGTGAATATGGGTTTATAAAATTTCACAATACTTTATTTTATGGCAGTTTGTTCATGTTCAACAGAAGTTGGAGCAGTATCACCCACAATTTTTCCATCTTCGAGCGTGATGACTCTTCGGGCTCGGTTGATGACTCTTTGATCGTGTGTAGAAAAAACGAAAGTCATATTTTCTTCCTGATTGAGTTTGAGCATCATATCCAGTAGGTTTTCAGCCGCAACTGAATCTAGATTTGCAGTAGGTTCGTCTGCCAGAATGAATTGGGGTTTTGTTGCCAATGCTCTTGCCACGGCTACACGCTGTTGTTGACCACCCGATAATTCCCTCGGCCGTTTATTGATTTTATCTTCTAGTCCTATTTGTATCAGTAATTCTAAAACGCGTTGTTCTGTTTCTTGTTTTGAACGCTTTTGCAACAGCATAATAAATTCAATGTTTTCTTTGGCGGTAAGTACCGGAATCAAATTATAGGATTGAAAAACAAAACCAATATTATTCAATCGAAAGTCAATGAGTTCATTGCCTTTTAGCTCCGTGATATTAGTGCCGTTAATTTCGACAAAACCTTCGGAAGGAATATCCAAACCGCCAATCATGTTCAGTAAAGTAGTTTTTCCTGAACCTGAAGGACCTTTAATAGCCGTAAATTCCCCACGCAAAATATGAAGATGAACTTTGTTTAACGCATATACCGGAATGGTTTTTTCATCGTATATTTTAGATAAATTATGCGCGTCGATTACTGTTTCTTTCATAGCTCTTATTTTTTTAAAGATTCGGCGGGATTCAATTTTAAAGCTCTTCTTGCCGGAAATAAAGCAGAGCATAAAGCGGTAATCAAAACCAGTAACATAACAATCCCAAATTGTCTTACCGTCAAACAGGGATAGATTATGGAACTGTAACCAAAACTGGAATAGGCTTGGGAAAATTGGCCAAGGTCAATTCCTGTTTGTTGCGTGAAAGCAATAGTGGCAAAAGCAAGTAGAATTCCTATTGGGCAACCGGCTAATATAAGAAACAGTGTTTCCAGTACAATCATTATGAATATTTTGAATTTATTCATGCCCAAAGCCAGTAACATTCCTATTTCCCGTGTTCTCTCCAGTACGGCCATCATCATGGTGTTTACAATTCCAAAAGCCAAAGCCAGCAGAATAATTCCCATAAAAATAAATACCATTTGATCTCCCACGGAAATCGTTAGTCCCAGTTCCGGTGAAATTTCCATCCAGTTTTTTATTTCTGTTTTGGGAAATTTCAGTTTCAGGTTTTTTTGACTTTCGTTCAATAATTGGTTGGATTGCAATAAAACTGCAATTTCATTGATTGCATTTGGAATCCCGGCGAGTGAATCAATATCTGTAATTTTTACAAAAACATTACTGTCATCATAAGGTGCGTTTACGGTTTTGTAAATAGCTGTAATCCTAAAAGCCGCCGATGCCAGATTACCTTCCTTATCCTGAAAAGTCAGAATGGTTTTCTTGTTGAGGTCTAATTTTAATCTTTTGCGGATCTTTTCACTCAGGATGATTTCGTTCGTTTTATTAGGATTGAAATAGTTTCCTTTAATGATTTTTCCACTGAGATTAGTGAGTGCTTGTTCCTCGGCTGGCATCACTCCATTAATGGTTGTACCGCTGCTTCCTGAGGCCGAAGCAATCATTCCTTTTATGATTATACGTCCAGCTGAGGCTTTTATTTGGCTGTCTTTGCCAATAATTTTCAGTGTTTTTCTTCCTTCGGGCAAATAATATTTTATATCATATTCTTTCCTGAATTCGGGATGGTGCAATTGAATATGAGAAAGTTCGTCTGCAATTGCGGAATTGATGCGTTGTTCAATCATGCCGTTATAAAAAGCCATCATGAAAATTCCGGCCCATAAACCAACGCTTACTGCTGTGATTATAGTGAGACTTCTTTTCTTACTTCTCCAAATATTTCTGCTGGCTATTTTTGTCAACATGGTGGTTTTATTTTTATTTTTTCATTGCTTTCACGGGATCTAAACCGCCCACATGCCACAGCGGATATAAGCCAATAAGTACTGCCATTGTCAAAACAATCAATGATTGTGTTATAAAAATATGTTGGTCAACAGTAGCAGGGAAGAGGGCTTCAAAACCAAATTGCTCATAGGCCTTAGCCAATTCTCCTCCAAAACGTATTGGTTTTTCCTTTAGATAAATGACTAACGGCAAACTGAGCAAAATGCCCAAAAGCACACCAAAAAAAGTGATAAGTACCGTTTCTCCAAATAAAACCAGTTCCAATTTGGATTTTTTCATGCCAATGGCAATAAGCATTCCAAATTCATATTTGCGTTCCGTAGTCATCATCAAAACCGTTCCAAAAAGACCGAAACCAATGATGAGGTACAAGATTCCTGAAAATATGTAAAACGAAAAACCATCCGCTTTGATGTGATTCGCGACATCGGGCATCATTTCCTGCCAGGGCATTACTTCATATTTTGTCCCGATGCTTTTTCTTAGACTTTGTACAATAGCAGCTGTATTTTCGGGATTATCAATTCCCAAAGAGACAGAAGTGAGTCTGTTTTCAGCACCCAAAAAATATTGAGCTGTAGCCAACGGTAAATACACAAAAGCATTATTCATTGCTGGTGAAGCTAAATGAATGATACCTTTTATTTTGTATTTTCCTGCCGCCATCACGCCATGAAATCCCTGGCCAAAAAGTACAATCGTATCGTTGACGCTTACATCAAGCCGATTGGCTAAACCTTCGGCTAGCAGCACGGCTTCTTCGTTGTTTTCGAAATAGCTTCCTTTGATTAATTTGCTTTTTAATTGGGTCAGATTGTTTTCTTTTACGGCATCTGTTCCTACAAGCATACATCCTTTGGTGGTATTTCCTTTGGAAGCTAAAACAAAAGTTTCTAGTCTGGGAACGATTACTTTTACCTGTCTATTGTTTTTTAGTTTGTCAGCTAAAGAAATTTTTAGTTCAAAGCTGTTGTCCAAAACCTGCTCGTCCCAATACCCATTTTGATGAATTTGTACATAACCAGAATAATAGCCCACCACATTTTTTATTAAATTATTAAAAACACCATTTTGTAAAGACTGCATTAAAACGGCAAACAAAACAGCAAATGCTATCGAAGCCATTGTGATTAGCGTTCGTCGGCTGTTGCGCCAAAGGTTTCTCCAGATTAATTTCAGAATCATTTTACTTTGGTTATGTTTTGGGTGGTGAAGAATGAATCGTCCAAAGGCGTATCAAAAACCAGTGCAGTATAAAATAATACCGTTTTGTTTCCTTTTTTGTTTGCAGGAACCATTTCCATTTTTGCGGGTAATAGGCGACCGCCTAACAATTTTATATCGGTGCAATGCATGGTGTTTATCAGCGCACCGTCTTCGTCATAATATTCAACATGCAGCATCATGAAATCTTTTTTATCAATATCCATAATAACTTTTCCCCAAACTACTGCTGCTTTTGGTTTTGGCAAAAGTTGGATTTTATAACAAGGTCTTCCGTCAATGGTAACTTCTTTCAAAAAAGAATGATTGTAATCTTCCAGAATAGAAGCTTCTTTTACTAAATCGTCATTGGTAAAATCCGTTCCCATCCAACTTTGACTCATCATAGATGGCGGCATTTTTATGTTTCGTTCAATGGAAGGAATCCAGTTCCAGACTTCTTTTTTTCGTTTCAGGAATATAACCCCTTTTTCTTTGGCTGGAGCCAAAACCAAAATCAAGCTCAGATTATTTCCTTTTGTCCAGCCTTTCACACTCATTTCCCGTGACCAAGTGGGACGTATGGTTTGAATGGTTATAGTGGCAATTGAGGTTTTTCCTTTGGCTTTTTCGTCTGCTTTTTTCACAATGTCTTTTGCCTCTTGAGCCGAGGCAATAATTGATAAATGAAAAAATAATAAAATGAGAATATTTTTCATAGCATCAACTTTTAATGGTAAGAGATTAATTATCCATTATTGATTTAAAATTATGATGCAATTATCTACCAGAATAGAATAAGTAACGGAAGCGTATTTTGATATTTAAAGCCAGATTCCTTGCTCTTCAAATTCTTGTTGTAGTGTCATAATTCAAGTGAGTTTTGCATTAATGACTAAACGCTGTTTTAGTAAGTTGTAATCCATTTGCATTTAGCGATAAACACAGATTTATACTTACCCAAAGGTACTTAAATATTGGCTAAAACCGTACGTGAAAAATTATTATTTAAATAAAAACAACTCATTTACAGTATGTTGTAATTTTTTTTGGTGTTTGAAATCAGAAAGAAATTAAAAATAGTTACCCTAAAGTTGTGGTGCAAATTTTCATTATCCAAAATGCAATGGGACTTTCCGGAAGTGTATACATTTGTTTTGAATCAATTAGTCGGTATACAAGGAAGCTTTTTTAGTCAAATGTAAATTGAAGTAAATATATGTGATTTTACGGATTTGAAAATAATTTTCAAAAATAAACTAGGATAAATCTTTGGTAAAGAACAAAAAAAATACCCTTTTGGATGCAATTATTAAAAACGTCAGTTTGATTTTTCTATTAATTGATTCACT
>JBJOQF010000347.1:0-5831 GCA_046050185.1 Bacteroidota bacterium | reverse complement strand
CTGATTTACTGGCTATTTGAAACGCAATAAATTCAACAATAATAACGGCTCCGTCTATTATAATCCCAAAGTCAATTGCACCTAAACTCATTAAATTTGCATCAATCCCATAGATATTCATTAATGAAATTGCAAAGAGTAAGCACAATGGAATTACAGAAGCAACCACCAAACCGGAACGCCAGTTTCCAAGCAATAAAACCACTACAAAAATTACGATAAGACATCCTAAAATAAGATTTTCGGCAACTGTAAAAGTAGTTTTACCCACTAACTCGCTTCTTTCTAAAAAGCCATTTATGTATACACCTTGCGGTAAATGTTTTTGAATTTCAGCAACTCTATCTTTTACATCTGCTATGACTTGTTTAGAGTTTCCTCCTTTTAGCATCATCACTTGTCCTAAGACTTTTTCGCCTTCACCATTTCCTGTTATTGCTCCAAAACGATTGGCACTTCCGTAACGAACTTGAGCTACATTTTTGACATAAACAGGCAATCCATTTACATTTTTAACAATAATGTTTTCAATATCGGCAATAGATTTTACTTTTCCTTCGGCACGAATAAAATAGCTTTGATTTACTTTTTCGATATAAGCGCCTCCGGCAATACTGTTGTTTTTCTCCAAAGCAGTAAAAACATCGCTAGTAGTAATATTCATTGCTTTTAAACTGGAAGGTAATATGGCAATTTCATATTGTTTTAGATTACCACCCCAAGTATTTATTTCCACAACACCTTTAATTCCAGATAATTGTCTTTTTACCACCCAATCCTGAAGCGTTCTCAAATCAGTAACCGAGTATTGATTCTTGAATTCAGGTTTTACTTCAAGCGTATATTGATAAATTTCACCTAATCCAGTTGTAATTGGTCCCATTTCAGGAGTTCCAAAACCTTCTGGGATTTTTTCAGTTGCTGCTTTAATTTTTTCGGCGATTAATTGTCTTGGCAGATAGGTCCCTAAATTGTCTTCAAAAACTATGGTGACAACCGATAATCCAAATTTTGAAATAGACCTAATTTCTTGAACTCCAGGTAAATTAGCCATTTCAATTTCAACAGGATAGGTTATAAATTGTTCAATATCTTGCGTAGAAAGGTTACGAGAAGTAGTAATTACCTGGACTTGATTATTGGTAACATCAGGAACGGCTCCTATCGAAATTTGGGAAACAGAAAATAATCCAAATAAAAAAACTCCTATAGTAAAGAGTAAAATAATAAGTTTGTTTTTTAAACTAAAAGCAATAATTTTTTCCAGCATTTTGATCTTATTTTATAATGCAAAGATAAGATTTTAGTAAGAATACCCATCTTAAGAACAGCTTAAGACCTGCTTAATGGAAACTTAATATCACTTTAGTTCCAACAAATTCTTCACTGGAAACAGCAATTTCTATGTTAAGTAAAGTACACAATCGTCTAACAATTGACAAACCTAAACCAGTTCCTTTAATTTCAGGATGTTCGTTAGATTTAGAACGGTAAAATTGATTGAATATTTTAGACAAATCTGCTGAAGGAATACCAATTCCAGAATCGATAATATGGCATTCTAATATATTGTTTGTATCTGTTATGATTATAGCCAAAGTCGCTTTTTCATTGGAATACTTCAATGCATTTGCGACCAAATTATTAATTATAATTGATAATAAATAACTATCACTGTTTACATAATACTCTTTTAAAAATTCTGTAGAAACAAGTATATTTTTAGATTGAATGGTATTAGAATATCTAGAAAGTGTGTCTAGAATTAATGCATTCAGATGTACTTTTTCTATTTTCAATGATTGATTTTGATTCTCGAATCGGGCGAGTAAAAGCAATTGATCGACTAAATGATTTAATCGATTCACTTCAGTGACACAAAAATTTATTTTGTCTTCATATTCCTCTTGATTTCTAGGTTTTCGTATCAAAACTTCCAATGTTCCTTTGATTACTGTCAAAGGAGTTCTCAATTCGTGCGAAGCATCAGAAGTAAATTGTTTTTCTCTTTCAACAGCGGTTTCAATCCGATCCAATAAATGATTAATTGTTTTTGACAAAATATACAATTCATCTCGATTGATTGGCAACGGAATTCTGGATTTCAAATTGTCTTTTGTAATAACATTAGAGGTTTCAATAATAGAACTGATAGGTTTTATGCTTCTTCCGGCTATAAAACGGGCAATTAAAAAAAGTGCAATTAGAATTAAAGGAAAAGCAATAATCAGTACTTCAGATAAATTGTTGAGTACCATTGTGGCATCTTCTAATGACATAGCAACAATGACATAACCTATGATTTTGGTGCTTTTATATATTGGAACTTGAATTTGCCGAATATGTTTATTGACCAACTTTGTATCAAATAATTCGTTTTTATTAATACCGGTATGATATTTTAAGGTTACATTTTTTAAGTTTGGAGACTTTTCTACAGCGTTACCAATTCCATCAACAAATTGAACAAAAACAGGATTAACATCAATCGTATTGTGTTCTCTTTCTTTCCATTCTTCTTCGTGAATTAAATGAAAACTATTTCCTTTAATTTCAATTTCGGATAAATGTTTTTGAGATTCACTTCTTATATCATAATTTATATGACTAAAAACACTAAGTTTTACAATAGAATAAATAACAAAAAAGACCACAAAAATCAATAAAGCTGTGGTGATAATATAATTAGAAGCAATTCTGTTTTTAAAGGAAAGTTGTTGCATTTTTATTTAGTCGTTAGCAATATAGCCTACACCGCGTACTGTTTTAATATAATCTTCTTCTATTTTTAAATTCAATTTTTTTCGAATTGCATTTATAAAAACATCTATTACACCGGTGTCGTAATCAAAATGAATATCCCATACATCTTCAATAATTTGGCTTCGGGTACAAACTTTCCCTTTGTTTTTTACCAAATAACATAATAATTCATATTCCCGATGAGTCAACGTAACTTCATTATCATTTACCAAAACCCGATGCTGGGAAACATTAATTTCAATAGTTCCAAGGCTTAATATTTTCTGTTCTTTTTGGTTTCTAAAATGAATTTTAATTCGTTCTAATAATTCGTCAAAACTAAATGGTTTTTTGATATAATCATTAGCTCCGGCTTTTAATCCTTCAATAGTTTCCTGAATGGTATCTTTGGCGGTCAAAAACAGAATCGGAGTAATTGTATCTTTCAATCGGATAGCTTTACATAGTTCCAATCCAGTCATTTTTGGTAACATCCAATCTAATAAAATCAAGTTGAAATTCTCCTTTTGAATTAATTCAAACCCTTTTAAACCATCTGAGGCACTTGTAATTCTATATCCTTCCTCCTCGAGGCCTTGTTGAAGAAATTGAATAATTCCGGCTTCATCTTCTACTATTAAAATATGCATTTCTTTTTATTTAATTTCTAAACAATAAACTATCTAAAGATGTGATTATAATTACAAATTTAGTTTAAAATAAATGTCAATTTTATAATTAGATAAACTTATTAAGCCAAAATTAAGAATGGAATACATCTGGTAGTTATGCTTTTATTGTTTCAAATTAGTATTTTTGTAAAAAACAACTCCTAATGACGCTTTCAAAAAAGTTCTCTCCATTTTACAATCTTATGTTTTTTTATATTATTGTAAGTATCGTTTTAAGAATAGTACTGCTATTTCATCCAATTACCCAAAGCTCATTTGGTTTTGTCGACATTATCAAAATATTTGGTTTTGGATTAATCTCTGATTTTTTCATTTTTGTATTGGTCAGCGGTTTTTTATGGATTTACCTTATTTTTATATCCAATTCAAAATACTTAAAACCGTATGGCTATATCTTTTTCGGACTTTTAGTTGCCTTATTATTATATTTCTCATTTGGAAATACTATTCTTAATGAATATGGCGGAGCATTACCTAAAATTGGAATAGCTTTTATTTCTATAAAAACTATTTTATTTGGGTTATTGCTTTTTCTTCCAAAATACCGAAGTCAAATTAGATTTTGGTTGTTCTCATTTGTTATTTTCTTGTATGTTATTCTGATTTTACAAAATGGAATTAGTGAATACTTTTTTTGGAATGAATTTGGTGTAAAATACAATTTCATCGCCGTTAATTACTTGGTTTACACCAATGAAGTAATTGGGAACATCATGCAATCGTATCCTGTAATTCCAATATTTACCGCATTATTTGTTGTAGCTGGTTTAATAACGTATTTGATTGTAAGACGTTCAAAAAATTATATTGAAAGCATTCCAACTTTTGTACAAAAAATACAGTTGTCAGGAATTTATTTTGTTTTGTTTGGACTCTCTTTATTGGCAATACCTTTTTTATCAGCTCAGGAAAACTCACCAAATATTTTTGCAAATGAATTAGAAGCAAATGGAATTTATAAGTTCTTTTTAGCCTTTAAAAATAGTGAATTAGACTATTTCAAATTCTATAAAACACTCCCGGAAAAAGAAGCTTATGCTTTATTACAAGAACAAATTCCTGGGATTTCAGGAGAAACTTCTTTAAGGAAAATTCAAAGCGATGTGGCCGAAAACCACAAGAATGTAGTGTTAATAACTATCGAAAGTTATAGTGCTGATTTTATGAAAATGTACGGAAACGATCAAAACCTTACACCGTTCTTGGATAGTTTAGCTACCAAAAGTTTGTTGTTTACGAATCTTTATGCTGTAGGGAATAGAACCGTTCGTGGTCTTGAAGCTGTTACTTTGTGTTTCCCTCCCACTGCTGGTGAAAGTATAGTAAAAAGGAAAGATAATAAAAACAAATTTTCTACTGGAAATATCTTCAAGCAAAAAGGGTATACCGTGAAATACCTTTATGGCGGTGATGCTTTCTTTGATAATATGGAAGATTTTTTTACTGGAAACGGTTACGGAATTGTTGATAAAAAAACATTCACTCCTGAAGAAATTACTTTTTCGAATGTATGGGGCGTTTGTGACGAGGATATGTACAACAAAGCAATCAAGGTAATGAATGGGGAAGCAAAAGAAAACAAACCATTTTTCAACCATATTATGACAGTTAGCAATCACAGACCTTTCACCTATCCGAATAATAAAATTGATATTCCAGGAGATACTAAATCTCGTGATGGCGGCGTAAAATATACTGATTTTGCAATGAAAAAATTGTTCGAAATGGCAAGCAAACAACCTTGGTTTGCGAATACTGTTTTTGTAATTATTGCAGATCATTGTGCTTCCAGTGCCGGAAAAACAGAGCTTCCAGTTGATAAATACAGGATTCCGGCAATGATTTACAGTCCGGGTTATGTTCAGCCAAAACATTACACTAATTTGATGTCACAAATAGATATTATGCCTACATTATTTGGATTGTTGAATTTCAATTATCAAAGTAAATTCTATGGTGAGGACGTCTTAAAAACTGATTATAAACCAAGAGCTTTAATCGCGACCTATCAGGATTTAGGATTGATAAAAGATAATATTTTGACTATTATTTCACCAAAACAACAAGTGAAGCAATTTCAATTGACATTAAAAAAAGATCAAAAAACAGCACCTGATTTTCAAATTCATTACGACCAAAATCCGCTGATAAAAGAAAGAACCGATTTAGTAAACCAAACCATTTCCTATTATCAAACGGCTTCGGATATGTTGAAGAAAAAGAAATATCAGAAAATTAATTAACATAAAAAAACAGGTAAGATTGATATCTTACCTGTTTTTTTATGTTAATTAATTTTCTGATATTTCTTTTTATTCAACATATCCGAAGCCGTTTGATAATAGGAAATGGTTTGGTTTACTAAATCGGTTCTTTCTTTTATCAGCGGATTTTGGT
>JBJOQF010000346.1:0-2751 GCA_046050185.1 Bacteroidota bacterium | reverse complement strand
GCGTAATAATAACGATATACAGGTTGTGTACTATTTTTTCGATGCAAATCAAACCATTTCCAAGTGCTGTATACAAGAAAACGGTCTCCTGCTAAATCAGTGGCGGATTGTTCCGTTACTTCAAGAGTTCCTGCGGGATATAATTTCAATACTTCTTCGGCTTTGTCGCCATATAATTCTTTTACTTTTTGGATATAACTTTCATTGTCTAAGTCTTTTCCCATTGTTAAAGCGCGGTAGTTCATTTCCTCTGAATTCCATCCTAATAATAAAGGAACCATAGCTTGTTGTTTGGCTTCAAAAATTTCGGGTAACAATTTTGGTAAAAAATAGCCGTCAATGGTTGTTTTAAAAACACCTAAACTTGTTCCTACTGATTTTTGATAGAGCTCAAAAGTAGACATTGCGCGAAGGTCTTTTAATGTTGAGGCTCCAATTTTTTTACCAAATTTAAGTCCTGTTTTCTCCCCTTCGGCTAAAGGAACTGGAGATAAAGTAGGAAAAATTGAAGCGCCACTTTCTCCAATAGCTCCTGCAATAAGCCCTTTTGATAATGGAGAAGCCATTTGAGCACTTACGGCAATTGAACCTGCTGATTCTCCTGCGATAGTGACGCGTTTTGGATCACCTCCGAATTTTGAAATATTGGCTTGTACCCATTTTAAGGCTGCATTTTGATCTAATAAACCATAATTTCCTGAAGCGTGATTAGGAGATTCTTTCGTCAGTTCAGGATGGGAGAAAAATCCCCAAATCCCTAATCTGTAGTTTACGGTTAGGGTTACTATTCCTTTTTTCGCCATGTTTTCGCCATCATAACGATTTTCGGAACCATCTCCAGCGGCAAAACCACCACCGTAGAAGTAAACTAAAACAGGTAGTTTTTCATTGGCAGATTTAGCAGGAGACCAAACATTAAGATATAGGCAATCTTCGCTCGTGCCGTCACTTCTAAAACCCATATCGCCAAATATATTGGACTGGATTGCTCTTGGTCCAAATTTTTTGGTTTGTTTTACACCTGTCCAATTCGTTAAAGGTTGAGGAGCTTTCCAACGTAAATTACCCACTGGTGGCTGTGCGAAAGGAATTCCTTTAAAGCTTTGAATATTCGTTTTTATATCAAATTCGCCTTCAATAATTCCGTTTGAAATAGTTATTTGAACAGGAAAAGCGTTTTGGTTTTCGGCATGTTGTGCTTTGGAAAAAAAAGGGATTGCCAGTAGCATTAGCCCAATGCATTTTATTTTTAGATTCATAATTTATTGGATTTTATCGTATACTATTTTTTTATAGGGGAAAATAAAAAATTCTACCCAAATAATTCGCTTGCAATATCTTCAATTTTTGCTACCAATCGAATTTTAATTCCAGTATTTTTCAAGGCAATTTTATTGTATTTTGATACAAAAATGGTCGAAAATCCTAATTTTTCGGCTTCCTGAATGCGTTGGTCCACGCGGTTCACAGGACGAATTTCGCCAGAAAGCCCCACTTCTCCGGCAAAGCAAAAATCTTTATTTACGGGAATGTCTTCATTCGAGGATAAAATAGCGGCGACAACGGCCAAGTCAATGGCTGGGTCATCCACTGAAATTCCGCCGGTTACATTCAAGAAAACGTCTTTTGCGCCAAGCCGGAAACCAGCTCTTTTCTCTAAAACGGCCAGAATCATATTCAGTCTTTTGGCATTGTAACCTGTTGTGCTGCGTTGTGGTGTTCCGTAAACTGCGGTGCTTACCAACGATTGAATTTCAATCATTAGCGGGCGCATTCCTTCGAGAGTGGAAGCAATTGCAGTTCCTGATAATTCCTCGTCTTTGTGTGAAATTAATATCTCTGATGGGTTCGAAACTTCGCGTAAACCGTTGCCAAGCATTTCATAAATACCAATTTCGGCAGTGGAACCGAAACGGTTTTTTAGCGAACGTAAAATGCGGTACACGTGGTTTCTATCGCCTTCAAATTGTAAAACGGTGTCAACCATGTGTTCCAGGATTTTTGGTCCGGCAATGTTTCCGTCTTTGGTAATATGACCAATAAGAATCACTGGAATATTGGTTTCTTTGGCAAATTTTATCAGTTCGGCAGTGGTTTCCCGAATTTGAGAAATACTTCCGGGTGTTGATTCGATATAATCCGTATGAAGCGTTTGAATGGAATCGATAATCACGATTTCAGGTTGTATGGCTTCAATTTGTTTAAAGATATTTTGGGTTTTGGTTTCGGTAAGGATATAACAATTGTCTCCGCTTGGTGTGATTCTTTCAGCACGCATTTTTATTTGCTTCTGGCTTTCTTCACCCGAAACATATAGGGTTTTATAAGGTAATTTTAAGGATATTTGAAGTAAAAGGGTGCTTTTTCCAATGCCGGGTTCACCACCTAAAAGGATTAGGGAACCAGGAACTATTCCGCCGCCAAGTACACGATTGAGTTCGCCGTCAGTTGTATTCATGCGAATTTCCTGAGTGGAATCAATCTCGTTTATTTTTAATGGTTTTGGTGCTTTATTACTGGAAGTTGGTTCGCTTTTCCAAGCTACTTTTTCTTGTTTTTGAATGATTTCTTCCGCTATAGTATTCCATTCTTTACAGGAATTGCATTGCCCTTGCCATTTGGTATATTGTGCTCCGCAGTTTTGACAAAAAAAAGTAGTTTTTACTTTTGACATTATTTTTTTGGTGTTAAACTTTTCATATCATCATATTTTTGATACATCATGTCTTTTGTTAAAGATCCAATTTCTTC
>JBJOQF010000345.1:0-3535 GCA_046050185.1 Bacteroidota bacterium | reverse complement strand
AACTCTGAAGTGTATTATTTTGAAGGTGGTTTCTCTGATTATGAGGAAAACAAGAAAAAACGTTTGGGGGGAGATTTAACTCCGAAACGATTGAAATACAGAAAATTAATCAGAAGTTAATTGATTTTTTTAAATTCTGTTACGGTAGCTATAAACCCCGCAAAGTGTTGAAATCTTACGCATTTTTAATTTCCAGTACATTTCCTTCTTGTGCCTGTTTTGTATAACGATCAATCTTTGCATAAAATTCAGCTTCTGTCATTAGGCTTTCATTCTCTTTGATTGGGACTAATTTATAGCTCTTATTTTTTCCTCTTTGAACTATTACTTGTTCGTTACCGTCTATCATCAAAATATTTTTTTTGATGATCTCTAAATTGTCTACTACTGATGACTATCTTATTTTTTTGTTTTGTGTACCAATTTGGCACACAAAACAAAAAATATTTTTCTTACTTCCTAAAAACTATTAAATTTAAAAGAGATTTTAATTTCTAAAGCTTTTCTTTAGTTATATTACTTTGCCAAAGCTCAAAACGGTATCAAACGGAGCTCATTTAAAAAACAATTTTCTATGAAAACCAATCTGGTCAAGTAAACCTTACAGTAACCTATAAAGAAGAAAATTTTTGGTTGACTCAAAAGTTAATCGCACAGCTTTTTGGTTGCAGTGTTGCAATGTATCATTGCATTTAAAAAATATCTTTGAATCGGGTGAATTGGAGGAAAATAGAGTTATTTCCAAAATGGAAACAACTGCTTCCGATGGCAAAATTTGAAAAATATAAAACCGTTCAGAAAGAAATTCAAAAAGAACAAAGTTTACAAGAAATTGAAGCCGACATCAAACGATTGAAAAAATAAAAAAAAGTAAAAAATAAGGCTTAGATTAGATTCAAATATTTATTCATTATTTTAAATATTATAATCCATTGGTTAATTAGTTTTACTTTATCCCCAATCTTGATTTTAATTTTAAAAATAATAAAGCGGTTTTATAAGCATCCTCAGCAGCTGAATTTCGGTCACTTTTAGGAATATTATATGCAGCGCAAAGTTCATCCAAGGAAAATTGTTTGTCATTAATATCATTCAGTTTGCGATGCATAACATCAACATCTAAAGCTTCATTTTTTAATCGGCCGCAATCTAATCTCTCAAGGGCTGCATTAATCATTTCTACATCAAAATCAATATGATGTCCCACTAAAACGGCATTCCCAATATATTCTATTAAAGTTTGAATTGCTTCGGCTTCCCCAAGCTTTTTCATTTTACTTTCGACAATAAACTCATTCGAAAGGCCATTATCATGTAAAAATTTATATTGTAATAAAACGGTTTCAAAACTGTCACCAATAATAATACTATTGTCAACTACAGCAAAAGAACCAATTGATAAAATGACATCTTTTACAGGATTTAAACCTGAAGTTTCTGTCGATAAAACCACAAATCGAGTTGATTTTTTATCGAATTTAGCCAAATAGGTTTTCCAAAATTCAGGATATTCTTTATTTATATGTTTCAGCCAGTCTAACATAGTTATGAAAATTGAGTGAGTTGAAATTTACTTTTAATTAATTCTTCCAATTCTCTCATTGGAGCCAAAGCATTTTTCAATTTTTCTTTGTCAATTTTTGATAATTCATCCAAATTTATAAATTGGCCGGAATCATCATTTTTTAAACCTTCTAATGTTCTAAATTTTGATAATGTCAAAAAGGCTTCGGCACAATTAAGATAAACCTCTGAATGTTTAGGATCTATAATTGCTAACTGCTTGAATCGTTGGTATGTATTATTAATGCCTCTTATGTCATAACTCAATGTAAATAAACGAGCGCCATCAATCAGTGGCATTAAAGCGCGCGTTTTGATATCAAATTTGTCTTTATTTGGGCCTTCTTCCTCAACATTGAATTTTTTGAAAAAACTTAATGCAGCGTTTTTTCTTAATGTATCATTTCCTAAGAAGTCAAAGAATAAAGCGTTATTTTTTGCATTTTTGAATACTATATTTCCTATGGCATCTTCAATTTTTTGTTCACCAAAAGTGATTTCATAATCAAAGAAAATACTACTTAAATCATTACTGTTTTCACCTGGAGTATTCATCCAGCTATCGTATTGTTTTACCCAGTCAGTCAATGATTTACACCATAGCATGTTGCTCCCCATATGGCCATTTGGACAAAATTCATAGCCAATTTTTTCAAGTGTTGCAGTAGTTCTTTTTCCAAGTTTAAGGAAATAGTCTTTTACATCACGATATTTATCTGCGGGGACATCTTCAAAAATTAAAATGCTGTCTTGATCCGTTAATAATAATTGCTCTTTTCTTCCTTGACTGCCAATACTCAACCAAGCAAAGCGGGCAGGAGGGGAACCCAAATCTAAAATTGATAATTCTACAGAACGTTTAATGATAGCCAAATTGATTTCACTGGCAATATTAAAAACATGTGAAAGCGGTATGTTTTTTGAAAGGGAAGTCTGAATCAGATCCGTTAAACGTTCCCGTATTTGTTTTAGTTCCTTTGGATTTTGAGAACGTTTAATTTCTTTAATCAAAACTCCGGGATTACTGGCTTGAGCAACTATTAAATCATGTTCAGAAATGATTCCTTTTAAAACAGATTTATCAGTTCCATCTTGTGTTACACATAAATGAGTTACATTGTGTTTTAACATAAGCAATTGAGCTTCTGCAAGGGAAACATTCTCAACAACTGTAATTACAGGGGATGACATTATTTTATCTACGTATATTGTGATAGGAAATCGTCCAGTGGCAATTTTTGAACGCATATCTGTATCTGTAATTATTCCTAAAGGAATATTATTATCACATACCACAATATTATTTTTTAAAGATTCGGTCATCAATTGCGCAACTTCTTGTGCAGTAGCCGTAACCGTTGTTTTTAAAGGAGAAATATTATAGGATAAAGATTGAAAATATTGCATTTCAGATTGCTGGTCTGAATAGAAAACATTATCAGAAATAAGTTTCCCCACTAAATTTTCTTTGTCTTTTGGATTACGTGTATTTATAGCAAAACTTTCTAATAAAAAGTTTAAAACCTCAGAATTATTGGCAACAAAAGGGCGGAAAGTGGCTATTGGGATAGCATAAACAATACATTCTTCTCTGGCTTTAGCCGTCATCATATAATTGTTTTTAGCAAAAAATGGACGCAAACCAAAGATATCTCCAGCATTACATTTATTTAATAAGGTTTCTTCGGCATCAGCTATTACTGATAAATTGATAACTCCTGAAGCTACCACATAAAAACTATCATGTAAAACATCATTAATTTGAAACAAAACTTCGTGTTTTTCTAAATTTACAACCCGAATGTTTGTAGCTATTTCAGATAGTTCTTCAAACGTCAAGTGATTAAATGGCGGATATTCCTTTAAAAAATCAGCAATGTGTTCAGCAATTGTATTCATAAGTTAGGCAAATAAATAAAGGATAGTTTGTAAAAATAATAAATTAAACAATTATAATACTCTCAATGGTATA
>JBJOQF010000344.1:0-5330 GCA_046050185.1 Bacteroidota bacterium | reverse complement strand
GTTTTCCTGAAAGATGAAAAACAAGTTTTGGTTAATGCACAAGAAGGTGTAACTAAATCATTGCGACAATGGCGTTTTTCATCCAAAGAAGAATTAGATGAAACGGCAGTTTTAGATTATATTCATGAAGCCATCAAAAATGAGAAACAAGGAAAACAACTTAAACCCGAAAAAGGAAAAATTATAGTTTCGGAACTTTTACAAAAAGAATTGGATGCTGATTCAAATTTAGCGGAAGCTTTTCTAAAATTCCCGCCATATAAACAAAAGGAATTTTTGGAATATATTGAAACCGCAAAAAGAGAAGAAACCAAACGTTCCCGAATAGAAAAAATAAGACCTATGTTAATACAAAACATTGGTTTGAACGATAAATACAAATAAAAAAATGCTCTGAAAAAATTCAGAGCATTTTTTTATATACAAAACTAGACCTATTTTTTGTTCAATGTTGCACTCATTTCCATAGAAATAGCAGAACGTTCCATTTTTAGTTTTCCTGACATCGTTTCGATAACTACAGTTGTATCAGCTAATTCAGAAACTTTTCCGTGAAGACCACTTTTTGTAATGATTTTATCACCTACTTTTAAAGCGCTTTCAAATTCTTTTTCACTTTTAGCTTTTTTTTGTTGTGGCCTGATCATGAAAAAATAAATTACCACAAACATTAATAGAAACGGCGCAAATTGAGTTAATTGTCCCATAATTTTAATTCTCTTTTTTTATTTATAAATACTACATTAAACCGCGACCGGCTTTAATAATTTTTTTACTGGCCTCCAGTTCTTTTACTAAATTATCTAAAATTCCGTTGATAAAAATACTACTTTTTGGTGTAGAATATTCTTTGGCAACTTCTAAATATTCGTTTAAAGTAACTTTCACAGGAATTGATGGAAATTTCAAAAATTCACAAATAGCCATTTTAAGAATAATGGTGTCAATTTCGGCAATTCTATCACTGTCCCAATTTGGCGTTTTATCAATATATTCTTTGGCTAATTCCGTTTCGTTTAAAACTGTTTTTCTAAATAAATCCTTAACAAAGTCTTTATCTTCATTGTCTTTGTACAATTTTGGAACTCTAAAATTGTCATCTTCACCAGATTTAATTGCCTTTAATTGCTTGATGATATGTGTATTCACTAATGGAATATCATCAACCCAAGTCAACTTATCATCCTCTAAATATTCGTATAATTTTTCGTTTGGAACAATTACATCCATAAACAAATCAACAATAAATTCTTTGTCTTCTTCAAATGAATTTGTTGAGTCACTCATATATTTAGCATACAATTTACTCTCCTTTATATCATTAAGAAGTAATAAAATATAATCGTCGTTTAAAGTCCAATTATTGATTTTACGGTTTTCCAGCGCAATATTTAGTGAATTATTTTCGGAAAGAATTTGAAAAATTTGATTTTTGATGAATTTTTCGTTTGGTTTACGCTCCTCAGGAGTTGCAAGATGTTTCAAACTTGATTTATGTAAAAAGATAGTTTCTGTTTTACAAATTTCAATCAGTGAAGAAAGCATTATAAGGTATAAATCTTGAATATTGTCGATACTGTAAAAAAGGAATTTTTCTTCTTTCTCTAAATTATCTGAACCGCTTTGATGCATCGCATAAATGGATTGCATGACTTTAACGCGTATGTGTCTTCTATTTACCACCTTGTAAGAACTTTTATTAATTAGTCTGCAAAAATAAGAATTTCATTTTTTAAAATAAAATTAAAATGCTAAAAAAAGCTTTTGGTTCTAATTTAGATTGTCTTATAAGAAAACAGTCGCAGAATTCAGTTATATTTCCGGTTAAAGCCGAACTGTGACTGTAAACTGCGACTGTATATTAAAGGCTAAAACTACTTTTTACTATTCTCTATCTTTCTTTAATCAATTCTATTTTGGGCAATCGTCAAAGCAGGGTGGTGTTTAGTCATAAGCCATAATTATACATAAGGACACCTCCAAATCTGGCCTTATAACCTAATCCTGAATACCAATAATTGCTTTTAAACCTTTATCTTTGTCGTTGCAAATTACAATTTGTTTGTAATCGTCAAATGAAAGTTGAGCAAAAACGGAATCCTTTTTTGAAGTTCCTTTCCAGTTGTGAAAGCTGCTTATCATTTAAATTGTAAATTTATCAACAAGTAAAACAACTAAATATTTTTTCAGCAATATCAAAAATTGATTACTAATCAAAAAATAAAACTTTTTCAACTCAGAATATCTTAAAAAAAATGAAAGAATTACGTTATTTAAATAAATATTTTATCAAATATAAATACAGCTTTTCTCTTGGTATTTTATTTACAATTATCGCACAAATATTTTCTTTGTTTACACCAAAATTGATTAGTAAATCATTTAAAGCAATTGAAACATTTGATAAACTTTCAAAACAAGAAAGAACTTCTCAAATTATCATTTCAACTTATAGAGAAGAACTTATACATAATATTTTATTAATCATTGCCACAACCATTATTGCTGGTTTTCTTACTTTTTTAATGAGACAAACTCTTATTGTCATGTCAAGACATATTGAGTTTGACTTAAAAAATGAAGTTTTTAGACAATATGAAAACTTGTCGCAAAATTTCTACAAGCAAAACCGAACCGGTGATTTGATGAACCGCATCAGTGAGGATGTTTCCAAAGTAAGAATGTACGTAGGGCCAGCCGTAATGTACACGATAAACACTTTCATCCGTTTTGCAATTGTAATTGGCTATATGTACAATGTGTCTCCACGATTGACATTATATACTATTCTTCCCTTACCGGTTTTATCGTATTGCATCTTCAAATTAAGTTCAGAAATAAATAAAAGAAGTACTATTTTCCAGCAATATCTATCTAAAATTTCTAGTTTTTCGCAAGAAATATTTTCTGGAATCCGAGTAATTAAAGCCTATTCATTAGAAGACCAACATCAAAAAAACATGGTCAATTTAGCAAATGAAAGTAAAAGTAAGAGTTTGGATTTAGCAAAAGTGCAATCTTTATTTGGTCCTTTAATGTTGGCATTGATAGGAATAAGCAACTTAGTCGTGATTTATTTTGGTGGTCTAATGTATATAAATGGGACCATAAAAAGCATTGGAACCATAGCCGAATTTATTTTATATGTCAACATGCTAACTTGGCCGGTAGCGTCATTAGGATGGGTTTCATCTATGGTTCAAGAAGCCGAAGCTTCGCAAAAACGTCTTAATGAATTCCTGAAAATTGAACCTGAAATAAAAAATAAAAATCCAAATAAATCTATTATTGAAGGTACAATCTCATTCGAAAATGTGAGCTATACCTATGAAGACACTAATATAGAAGCATTAAAAAACATTTCATTTAAGGTAAAAAGAGGAGAAACACTGGCAATTCTTGGAAAAACAGGATCTGGGAAATCAACTATTTCGTCTTTAATCTCGCGCTTATATGAAGTTACCGATGGCAGAATAACTGTTGATGGAAATGAAATAAGCACTTTGAACCTATATGATTTAAGAAACAGCATCGGAATAGTTCCGCAAGATGCCTTTTTGTTTTCGGATAGTATTAAGAACAACATCAAATTTGGTAAAGAAAATGCAACTGACGAGGAAGTGGAAACTGCTGCAAAAAATGCAGTGGTACATGACAATATCATTGGTTTCAACAAACAGTACGATACTATTCTTGGTGAACGTGGAATCACTCTTTCAGGCGGACAAAAACAACGTGTTTCTATAGCACGAGCCATTATTAAAAACCCTGAAATTTTACTTTTTGATGATTGCTTATCAGCAGTTGATACGGAAACTGAAGAAGCTATTTTGAACAACTTATATGAAATTTGTAAGGACAAAACCACTATTATTGTTAGCCATAGGGTTTCATCTGCTAAAAATGCAGATAATATCATCATTCTGGAAGACGGAAAAATTATCCAACAAGGCTCTCATAATCAATTGATAAATCAAGAAGGGTATTATGCATCTCTTTATTTGAAACAACTTTCAGAAAAAGAATTACTATAATTGTTGTGTAATAAATAATTTTTTATGATTTTTGGTTGCTATTAAATAAAAAAATTGACAGAAAGGATTATGAGAGAAAATGACATGTTAGAAAAAGAAGAGATATTTTCTAAAGTTTTACGTGCTGGAAGAAGAACCTATTTCTTTGATGTAAGAGCTACAAAAGCTGATGATTATTACATAACCATTACCGAAAGTAAAAAATTTACCGAAGAAGACGGATCGTTTCATTTTAAGAAACACAAGATTTATTTATACAAAGAAGACTTTGCTGCTTTTGCAGAAATTCTAGGCGAAATGACTTCTTACGTCTTGAACCACAAGGGCGAAGAAGTAATCTCTGAAAGACACCAAAAAGATTTCAAAAAAGAATACGCATCTGATAAAACAGATTATGATGAAATCCTACCGCAAACATCAACTTTTACAGATATAGAATTTGATGATATTTAATTCTTAGATCAACTACAAATACGAAAAACTCCAAATGTCTTAATGATTTTTGGAGTTTTTTTGTACATTTAAAAAATTATTACTCCTCAAAAATCATTGAAACAATTAGCACCTCAACAAAAAATGAAGAAAAAAATCGCCCTTTTTATAACAACTTTAATTATAACGTCAAGCTCTGTGTTTGCACAAACAACTTTAAAAGAATATCAAGCCGGACACATTTTTCATATTAGTTTACCTGATTATATGGGAAGAACGATAGGTTTGAATAGCTCAGCGACAATCCAGTATAAAAGCGCAGTCAAAGATGTTTACGGTTTCATAATAGAAGATAACAAAGATGAATTAAAATTAGCTGAATTAAACTACTCCTCTCTTAATGAATTTTATGAAGGTTTTATAAAAGACTTTGTTGCAGATGAGGATAACAGAATTGTTTCAGAACCATTATATAAAAAAAATGGAGATATTAATTTTGTTGAATCTGATGTGACTTACTACGATAAAGAGGCAAAAATTAACATTTATTATTTAGTGGGGATAGTCGAAACAAAATCTGCTTATTACAAAGTACTGTCTTGGTCTGCAGCCGAAAATAAAGATAAATTTAAAGCCGATTTTCAAAAAATAGTATATAGCTTAAAAGACTAAAATAAGATTCTGAAAAATTGAACAAAAAAATCAAAATAAAGAAAATTTTCCTTTTCATTTTTATACTCTTTTTTGGGATTACAGTTTATACTTAAAAATTAGAATACAATACAAAATCAAATATTCAATACTATAACATATACTTACATCAACAAATGATGTATTCTCGATATTTATTATCGCTAAAACAGT
>JBJOQF010000343.1:0-10710 GCA_046050185.1 Bacteroidota bacterium | reverse complement strand
CAAATGGGAGGTTTAGAATGCGGTAAATGCCACTATTAATCAAATTATTAAGATTTTAATATTTATATATGTCATCAAACAAAAAATACTGGAAAAGTGTTGAAGAGCTAGACGAAAATAGTTCTATTGTTGAGGCGCTTAGAAATAACGAATTTGTTGAGGAAATTCCTACGGATGAATTTTTAGGAAATAATGATGCTTTATCATCTTCATCAACAACACGTCGCGATTTTTTAAAGTACGTTGGATTTAGTACTGCTGCTGCTACGCTTGCGGCTTGCGAAGGTCCTGTTAATAAGTCGATACCTTATGTACTTCAGCCGGAACAAATCATTCCTGGAGTAGCAGATTATTATGCAACATCAGTTTTTGATGGTTTCGATTTTGCGAATCTTTTGGTAAAAACACGTGAAGGGCGTCCTATTAAAATAGATAATAATACTATTGCTGGAGCAAAATTTTCAGCTAATGCTAGAATTCATGCGTCTATATTGTCATTGTATGATAGTATGCGTTTAAAAGAACCTAAAATTGAAGGTAAAAATTCAACTTGGTCAGATGTTGATTCTACAATTAAGTCAAGTATTGTTGACGCTAAGGCAAAAGGAGGTCAAATTGTTCTTTTAACAAATACATTAGCAAGTCCATCAACTGAAAAGTTGATTGCTGATTTTATTGGCAAAAATCCAAATGCAAAACATGTTATTTATGATGCTGTATCTTCATCTGAAGCTTTAGATGCTTTTGAAGTTGTATACGGTGAAAGGGCTTTGGTTGATTATGATTTTTCAAAAGCTTCTCTTATAGTATCTGTTGGTGCAGATTTTCTTGGAGATTGGCAAGGTGGAGGTTATGATTCAGGCTATGCTCAAGGCAGAATTCCAAAGAACGGAAAAATGTCACGTCATTTTCAACTTGAATCAAATATGACTTTGTCTGGTGCTGCTGCTGATAAGCGTTTAGCTATGTCTACTGCAAATCAAAAACAAGCATTGGTTCAAATATATAATGTTATAACTGGATCGTCTGTTGCGGTTAGTTTAGATGATAAATTTAAATCTGAAGTTAATAAAGCTGCTCAACAATTAAAAGCTGCTGGTTCAAATGGTGTATTAGTTTCCGGAATTCAGGATAAAAATGCTCAATTATTAGTTTTGGCCATCAATCAAGTATTGGCAAGTGAAGCTTTTAGTGCTTCAGGAACTAGACAAATAAGAAAAGGATCAAATGAAAAAGTTGCTCAATTAGTTAATGAAATGAATGCGGGAAGAGTTCATACTTTGATTATGAGTGGTGTTAATCCTGTTTATACTTTAGCAGATAGTAAATCATTTGTTGAAGGGTTGAAAAAAGTTAAAACTTCGCTAACTTTTTCTTTAAAAGAAGATGAAACTGCTTTACTTTCTACAATAGCTGCTCCGGCTCCTCATTATTTAGAGTCATGGGGTGATTTAAGTTTAACAAAAGGAACTTACAGTGTTACTCAACCTACTATTCGTCCTTTATTTGATACGAAACAATTTCAAGAAGTTTTATTGTCATTGAATGGCATTGGAGGAACCTTTTATGATTATTTAAAAGGAAATGCTTCAGTAATTGTTTCAGGTTCTACTTGGAATAAAGTATTGCATGACGGTGTTTTTGTTGGTGCTATTTCAGCTTCTTCTGCATCTTCTGTAGATTACACTGTTGCGGCTAATGCTTTATCTCAATCAAAAGCTTCTGAAGGATTTGAATTGGTTTTGTATACAAAAACTGGATTGGGAGATGGTCAACAAGCTAACAATCCTTGGTTGCAAGAATTGCCAGATCCAATTACAAGAGTTTCTTGGGATAATTATCTTACTGTTTCTAATGTAGATGCTAAAAAGTATGCTTTATCTAATGAAATTGTAGCTAATGGTGGTTTGAATGGTAGCTATGCTACAATTACAACAACTGATGGTTTAAAATTAGAGAATGTACCAGTAATAGTTCAGCCAGGTCAAGCTGTTGGGACTATTGGTTTAGCTTTAGGTTATGGACGTAAAGCGGCTTTGAAAGAAGAAATGCAAGTAGGTGTAAATGCTTATACCTTATATAAAGGTTTTAATAATGTTCAATCTGTAACATTGGTTAAAGCTGATGGAGAACATGAATTTGCTTGTGTTCAAGGTCAAAAAACATTAATGGGAAGAGGGGATATTATTAAAGAAACCTCTTTGGAAATTTTTAATACTAAAGATGCAGAGTTCTGGAATGAACAACCGATGGTGTCTTTGGATCACAAAGAAGTTGAAACTACAAAAGTTGATTTGTGGGATTCATTTGATCGTTCTACAGGACATCACTTTAATCTTTCTATAGATTTAAATGCTTGTACTGGTTGTGGTGCTTGTGTAATTGCTTGTCATGCTGAAAACAATGTTCCTGTTGTTGGAAAAGCTGAAATTAGAAGAAGTCGTGATATGCACTGGTTGCGTATCGATAGATATTATTCTTCTGAAAGTACATTTGCAGGAGATAATGAAAGAAAAGAAAATATTGCTGGTTTGTCAAGTTCATTATCTACATTTAATGAAATGGAAAAAGCAGGAGATAATCCACAGGTTTCTTTTCAGCCAGTAATGTGTCAACATTGTAATCATGCGCCTTGTGAAACTGTTTGTCCAGTTGCTGCAACATCGCATGGTCGTCAAGGTCAAAATCAAATGGCTTATAACAGATGTGTTGGTACTCGTTACTGTGCGAACAACTGTCCTTATAAAGTACGTCGTTTTAACTGGTTCTTGTATAACAAAAACAGTGAATTCGATTATCATATGAATGATGATTTAGGACGTATGGTATTAAATCCAGACGTAAATGTTCGTTCTCGCGGAGTTATGGAAAAATGTTCTATGTGTATTCAAATGACACAAGCAACTATTTTAAATGCAAAAAGAGAGGGAAGGCCTATTGTTGATGGTGAATTTCAAACGGCTTGTTCAAATGCTTGTTCTACTGGAGCAATGGTTTTTGGAGATGTAAATGATAAGGAATCTAAAGTTACTAAGCTAGCTGAAGATGAAAGAATGTATCATTTATTGGAGCATATTGGAACAAAACCGAATGTGATTTATCATGTTAAAGTTAGAAATACCTAGTACAAAAATAATTAATTAAGAATCAATATAAAGGATTATGTCGTCTCACTACGAAGCAACCATTAGAAAACCCTTAGTTATAGGTGATAAATCTTATCACGACGTAACTGTAGATGTAGCTGCACCTGTAGAAGGTAAAGCAAATAAACATTGGTGGATTGTATTTTCAATTGCATTAACAGCTTTCCTTTGGGGATTAGGCTGTATAATTTACACCGTATCTACAGGTATAGGAACATGGGGATTAAATAAAACTGTTGGATGGGCTTGGGATATTACTAACTTCGTTTGGTGGGTTGGTATCGGTCATGCTGGAACATTAATTTCAGCTGTATTATTACTTTTCCGTCAACGTTGGAGAATGGCTATTAACCGTTCAGCGGAAGCAATGACCATTTTTTCTGTAATTCAGGCAGGTTTATTTCCAATTATACACATGGGTCGTCCATGGTTAGCTTATTGGGTTTTACCAATTCCGAATCAATTTGGTTCATTATGGGTGAATTTTAACTCTCCTTTGCTTTGGGATGTATTTGCAATCTCTACGTATCTTTCGGTTTCATTAGTTTTTTGGTGGACTGGTTTACTGCCTGATTTTGCAATGTTGCGTGATAGAGCAATAACTCCTTTTAACAAACGTATTTATTCTATATTGAGTTTTGGATGGAGTGGTAGAGCAAAAGACTGGCAACGTTTCGAAGAAGTATCTTTAGTACTTGCTGGTTTAGCAACTCCTTTAGTACTTTCTGTGCATACCATTGTATCAATGGACTTTGCTACCTCGGTAATTCCAGGATGGCATACTACAATTTTCCCTCCTTACTTTGTTGCTGGAGCTGTTTTCTCAGGATTTGCAATGGTAAATACCTTGCTTATTATTATGAGAAAAGTTTCTAACCTTGAAGCTTACATTACTATTCAACATATAGAATTAATGAATATCGTAATCATGATTACTGGTTCTATTGTTGGTGTTGCCTATATTACTGAACTTTTTATAGCTTGGTATTCAGGAGTAGAATATGAGCAATATGCGTTCTTAAATAGAGCAACTGGACCTTACTGGTGGGCATATTGGTCAATGATGACTTGTAACGTTTTCTCACCACAATTCATGTGGTTTAAAAAATTGAGAACAAGCATTATGTTTTCTTTTATTATTTCAATTGTTGTAAACATTGGAATGTGGTTCGAAAGATTTGTAATCATTGTAACTTCGTTACACAGAGATTATTTACCATCTTCTTGGACAATGTTCTCCCCTACGTTTGTTGATATTGGAATTTTTATTGGGACTATAGGTTTCTTCTTTGTATTGTTTTTGTTGTATTCTAGAACATTCCCTGTTATAGCACAAGCGGAAGTTAAAACAATATTAAAAGGAACTGGAGATAATTACAAAAGAGAAAGAGAAGCAAATAAAGATTTACATCATGAGTAATAAAGTAATATACGCCATTTATAATGACGATGATATTTTGATGGATGCGGTTAAGAAAACAAGAGCAGCTCATCATCATATTGAAGAAGTTTTTTCTCCATTTCCTGTTCACGGTTTGGATAAAGCTATGGGGATCGCTCCTACAAGATTAGCCATTTGTGCTTTCATTTACGGTTTAATTGGTTTGTCATTTGGAACTTTCATGATGAATTATATTATGATTCAAGATTGGCCTCAGGATATCGGTGGTAAACCAAGTTTTAGTTATATTCAGAATATGCCTTCTTTCGTTCCAATTATGTTTGAAGAAACAGTTTTCTTTGCAGCTCACTTAATGGTTATTACTTTTTATATGAGAAGTAAATTATGGCCTTTCAAACAAGCTGAGAATCCAGATGTAAGAACAACAGATGACCACTTTTTGATGGAAGTTGCTGTAAATGATAATGAAAGTGAATTAATTTCCTTTTTTGAAAGTACAGGAGCAGTAGAAGTTAAAGTAATTGTAAAGAATTAATTGTCGATATGAAAAGTCTATATAAAATAACATTTGTAATTTGTATTACTATTTTAGTTTCGTCTTGCCATAATAATTCGAAGCCTAATTACCAATACATGCCTAATATGTATGAGCCTGTAAGTTATGAAACTTATGAAGAATCTAGTGCATTTAAGAACGGTAAAGAAGGTCAACTTCCTCCTGTAGGAACTATAAATAGAGGTTTTGAACCTTATGAATACGAGAATTCAACTGCTGGATATGATTTAGCTAAATTAAATTCAAAATCACCACTTGATTCTATATCTGTTAAAGATGAAGAGAAATCTAAGGAGTTATTTGAAATTTATTGCGGTATTTGTCATGGTAATGCTGGTGATGGTAAAGGTAAATTAGTTACGCAAGGAAAATTTCTTGGTGTACCTAGTTATAAAGATAGGGTAATAACTGAGGGTAGTGTTTTTCATGTTCAAACCTACGGTTTAAATTCAATGGGTTCTTATGCTAACCAGTTGAATCAACATGAACGTTGGTTAGTGGCATCTTATGTTTTAAAACTAAAAGCTAAATTATAATTGTTGAACAAACTGATCGTAATAGATATGTATACATTTTCAAGTAAATTAAAAACATTTTCCTTTGTCTTAATGGCTGTTGGCCTTTTAGGAATAGGATATGGTTTTTTAACTGCACCAAAAGATATTCAGGAAGTTGAAAAACTACTTGCTGCTGAAACTCATGAAGGTCATGGTGAAGCAAAGCATGAAGTTGCCACTGCAACTACTGAAGCTCATAATGAAGTTAGTAAAACTAACGAAGTTAAAGAAGAAGCGGAACATAAAGAACATTTAACCCATGTTTTGAAACAATTGCAAAATAAACCTTGGGCCTCATTGTATGTTGCTTGTATTTTCTTTATGCTTATTGCTATGGGGGTTTTAGCTTTTTATGCAATACAACAAGTTGCTCAGGCAGGTTGGTCTCCAGTTTTGTTTCGGGTTATGCAAGGAATAACGGCATATTTACCAGTTGGTTCAGTTGTATTTTTTGTGATTCTTATCATTTGTGGGTTGCATATTTTTCCTTCAAATAGTATATTTATTTGGTTAGATCCTGAAGTTGTTGCACATGATAAAATAATAGCTAATAAATCAGGTTATCTTAATTTCCCTTTTTGGATAGTAAGAGCGGCTATTTTTCTAGCAGGTTGGAATTTATATCGTTATTTTTCTAGAAAGAATTGTATAGACCAAGATGCAGCATCAGATAATCTTTCTTATAAAAAGAATTTTAATATATCAGCTGGTTTTTTAGTTTTCTTTATCGTTACTGAATCTATTATGTCATGGGATTGGATTATGTCTATCGATCCACACTGGTCTAGTACTTTATTTGGATGGTATGTTTTTGCCAGTTTCTTTGTAAGTGGTATTACTATGATTGCAATGATAACATTATACTTGAAATCTAGAGGTTATTTAGAGAATGTTAATTCAAGTCATATTCATGATTTAGCTAAATTCATGTTTGGAATTAGTGTATTCTGGACATATTTATGGTTCTCACAATTCATGTTGATTTGGTATGCTAATATTCCTGAAGAGATAACTTATTTTGTAACAAGAATACAATTATATAACCTTCCATTTTTTGGTGCGGTAGTTATGAATTTCTTATTTCCAATATTGATTTTAATAAATACGGACTTCAAAAGAATAACCTGGATTTTAGTTATGGCAGGTATAGTAATCTTATTAGGACATTACATTGATTTCTTTAATATGATTATGCCTGGAACAGTAGGTGATAGATGGTTTATTGGCGTATCTGAAATTGCATCTGTTCTTTTCTTCTTTGGATTATTTATTTATGTTGTTTTTACAGCATTAACTAAAGCTCCTTTGTTGCCAAAAAGAAATCCATATATAGAAGAAAGTAAACATTTTCATTATTAATATTTAAAGAAAAAAACAGATGACAAGTTTGTTGGTAATTATAGTTTTAGTTTTATTAGCTGTTGCTCTATGGCAATTGACTAAAATATTCGACCTTACTCAAGTAGGATCAAATTCTGATAGTTCTCAAGTAGCTACTGATACTGATAATAATGTACAGGGTTATTTAATGTTCGGTTTTTTAGCCTTTATTTACATTTTTACAATCTATGGATTGTTTAAATGGGGGTCTCTTGTACTACATACTCCAGCTTCTGAGCATGGGTCTCTTGTAGATAATCTTATGAATATTACATGGGTTTTGATTTTCATTGTTCAAGCAATTACTCAAGTACTTTTGCATTATTTTGCTTTCAAATATAGAGGTAAAAAAGATCAAAAAGCGTTGTATTTTGCTGATAATAATAAATTGGAAGCTATTTGGAGTGTTATACCGGCAGTAGTTTTAGCAGGTCTAATTCTTTATGGCCTTTATGCTTGGACTAATATCATGTTTATTGATGATGAAGATGATACCGTTGTAATTGAATTATATGCTCAACAATTTAAATGGACTGCAAGATATGCTGGAAATGATAATGTTTTAGGTAAAGCTAATGTTAGATATATTGAAGGTGTAAATACCCTTGGGGTAGATTTAGGAGATCCTTATTCACAAGACGATATTGTTGTTTCAGAATTGCATATTCCTAAAGGTAAAAAAGTGCACTTTAAAATGCGTTCTCAAGATGTTTTACATTCTGCTTATATGCCTTATTTTAGAGCTCAAATGAATTGTGTTCCTGGAATGGTTACTGAATTTGCATTTACTCCTATATATACGACAGCTGAATATAGAGATTTACCTTTTATGATTGAAAAGGTAGCCAATATAAATAATATTAGATCTAAGAAAAGTATAGAGTTAGTTGCAAATGGTCAAGCTGCTCTTGATCCTTATACTTTTGATTATTTGTTGTTATGTAATAAAATATGTGGAGCTTCTCATTATAATATGCAAATGAAAGTAGTTGTAGACACTCCTGAAGATTACAAAAAATGGTTAAGTGATAAGGCAACATTGGTTCAAGAGGTTAAAACTGCCAAAACACCAGCTCCTGAAGAAGGAGGAACTGACAAAGATTCTACCGGTACCAAAGACACAGCAGCTGTTGTTAAAATAGCTATGAAATAATTATTAAGAAAATTTAAAGTAAAATATATGTCAGCAGAAGGTCACGATCACGGACACGATCACGAACACGAACATCATCATAAAGACACTTTCATTACTAAATATATTTTTAGTATAGATCATAAAATGATTGCCAAGCAATATCTGATAACAGGCATTATAATGGGAGTTATTGGTGTTGGGATGTCGATGCTTTTTAGAATGCAATTAGCATGGCCAGAACAATCATTTAAGATATTCAATATATTACTAGGTGATAAATTTGCTCCAGATGGAGTTATGGCGAATGATATTTATTTGGCATTAGTTACTATCCATGGAACGATAATGGTTTTCTTTGTTCTTACCGCAGGATTAAGTGGCACTTTTAGTAACTTGTTGATACCTCTTCAAATTGGTGCTCGAGATATGGCTTCAGGTTTTATGAATATGATTTCCTATTGGCTGTTCTTTTTATCAAGTGTTATCATGATTAGTTCATTATTTGTAGAAGCAGGACCTGCTTCAGCTGGTTGGACTATTTATCCTCCTTTAAGCTCACTTCCACAAGCTATTCCTGGTTCTGGAATGGGTATGACTCTTTGGTTGATTTCTATGGCTATATTTATTGCTTCTTCATTAATGGGGTCATTAAATTATGTTGTTACTGTAATTAATCTTAGAACCAAAGGTATGTCTATGACAAGATTGCCTCTTACCATTTGGGCGTTCTTTGTTACTGCAATTATTGGTATAGTTTCTTTTCCAGTTTTATTGTCAGCAGCATTGTTGTTAATTTTTGATAGAAGTTTTGGAACATCATTCTTCTTATCTGATATTTATATTGCAGGTGAAGTATTACACTATCAAGGTGGTTCACCAGTTTTGTTTGAGCATTTATTTTGGTTCTTAGGACATCCTGAAGTTTATATTGTATTGTTGCCGGCTTTAGGAATAACTTCTGAAGTTATTGCAACAAATTCTCGTAAACCAATTTTTGGTTATAGAGCGATGATTATGTCAATATTGGCTATTGCTTTTTTATCAACAATTGTATGGGGACATCACATGTTTATATCAGGAATGAATCCATTTTTAGGGTCTGTGTTTACATTTACGACGTTGTTAATTGCTATTCCTTCTGCTGTAAAAGCATTTAATTATATTACAACACTTTGGAAAGGAAATTTACAATTGAATCCTGCTATGTTGTTTTCAATAGGTTTAGTTTCTACTTTTATAACAGGCGGTTTAACAGGTATTATTCTTGGAGATAGTACATTGGATATTAATGTTCATGATACGTATTTTGTAGTAGCTCATTTTCACTTAGTAATGGGTATTTCTGCTCTTTATGGTATGTTTGCTGGTATATATCACTGGTTTCCAAAAATGTTTGGAAGAATGCTTAATAAGAACTTAGGTTATGTTCACTTTTGGGTAACTGCTGTTTGTGCTTATGGTGTGTTTTTTCCAATGCATTTTATTGGATTAGCGGGTTTACCTAGACGTTATTACACGAACACTAACTTTCCATTGTTTGATGATTTACAAAATGTAAATGTACTTATAACTACATTTGCCTTGATTGGGGGAGCGTTTCAATTGGTTTTCTTATATAATTTTTTCAGTAGTATTTTTTACGGTAAAAGAACGGTTCAAAACCCTTGGAAGTCAAATACACTTGAATGGACTGCACCTATAGAACATATCCATGGTAACTGGCCTGGAGAAATCCCTGAAGTACACCGTTGGCCTTATGATTACAGTAATCCAGCACACGATGTTGATTTTGTACCTCAAGATGTTCCAATGAAAGAAGGTGAAGAAGTTTTACATCACTAATCTAATAAAAAGCCTCTATGTAAAGTAGAGGCTTTTTTGTTTTCTCTTGATGATATGATATTATTAATTTATTTTATGAATGTTTTAGTTAGTAATTTTCATAAAGTCTTCATAGGTAATTCAGTCAAACTAAATACTTTCTTTATCTTTGTTAAATGAATGAAAATTTAGATCCAACAACAAACGGTTATAATGCAGAAGAGCTTGATCTTGAAAAAAGACTAAGGCCACTTTCATTCGATGATTTTGCAGGTCAAGACCAAGTATTACAAAATTTAAAAGTTTTTGTTCAAGCTGCAAATCAAAGAAATGAAGCACTTGATCATACTCTTTTTCATGGTCCTCCAGGTTTAGGTAAAACAACCTTGGCGAACATTCTTGCCAATGAGTTGCAAGTAGGTATAAAAATTACTTCAGGACCAGTTTTAGATAAACCAGGTGACTTAGCAGGTCTGTTGACCAATCTCGAAGAAAGAGATGTGTTATTCATTGACGAAATACATCGTTTAAGCCCTGTAGTTGAAGAATATTTGTATTCTGCGATGGAAGACTTTAAGATTGATATAATGATTGAATCTGGGCCAAATGCAAGAACAGTCCAAATTAATCTAAATCCATTTACTTTAATTGGTGCGACAACTCGTTCGGGTCTACTGACAGCGCCCATGAGAGCTCGTTTTGGAATTTCATCA
>JBJOQF010000342.1:0-8177 GCA_046050185.1 Bacteroidota bacterium | reverse complement strand
TTTTAAATCAATTAATCACATTTGATACATTCTATGAAACCAGAGATTTTATTCAGGAAATGGTAAAACCAGATTATAATAACTGGGAAGGAAAACAAGATTACGAGGAACGTTTTATGGATATTATCGAGAAAAAATTCTTGTAATTCCGTTTGGATTGTTCTGAGTTCCTTTGGACAAAAACAAAATAATAAAAAACGGAATGAATTTTAAATTTTAAAATTCATTCCGTTTTACTTCTTATCTCGAAAATTCGGGATGCGTTAAATTTTTTAATTTATGTCAAAATTATATATCGTTCCCACACCAATTGGCAATCTCGAAGACATGACTTTTCGAGCGATTCGGATTCTTAAAGAAGTCGATTTGATTCTCGCCGAAGACACGCGAACCAGTGGAAAATTGTTGAAGCATTTCGAAATTGGCACACACATGTACAGCCATCACATGCACAATGAGCACAAAACCATCGAAAATTTAATTTCGAGATTAAAAGGCGGAGAAAATATCGCCTTGATTTCGGATGCAGGAACGCCTGCCATTTCTGATCCTGGCTTTTTATTAACCCGCGCTTGTGTTGAAAATGGGGTTGAAGTAGAATGTTTACCTGGCGCAACTGCTTTCGTTCCTGCATTAGTCAATAGCGGTTTACCCAATGATAAGTTTGTTTTTGAAGGATTCTTGCCTGACAAAAAAGGACGTCAAACGCGCTATTTAGCATTGGCAGAAGAAACGCGTACGATGATTTTGTATGTTTCACCACATAAATTAGTAAAAACTTTAGCGGAATTCATTACTTATTTTGGCGAAGACCGACAAATATCAGTTTCACGCGAATTATCCAAACTGCATGAAGAAAATGTTCGTGGAACCGTAAAAGAAGTCGTAGCCCATTTTGAAAAAACTGCTCCAAGAGGCGAAATTGTTGTAGTGGTAAGTGGAAAAACAATTACTAAAGAAAATAAAAAATCAAAATTTTCATCAGAAGAATAATATAAATATGAGCTTAACATCTTTCTTAGAGAAACTAAAACAAAACCCGGAAGCTATCGCATTTACAGAAACTATTGCGACCATTGAAGAAAACTATATTTTTACTCCAACCACATTTCAGAACGGTTCTCAAATCAATGCCGCAGGAGAAAATTCCGGTTCTTGCAAATTATTTGCTTTTGCCCAATTACAAAAATTAACCGAAGCAGAAACATTAGCTTGTTTTGGAGCGTATTATTATGATGACGTTTTAAAAAACCCAGAAGGAACGGATCATCAAAACATTCGCAACTTTATGAAAACAGGATGGAACGGAATTCAGTTTGAAGGCGAAGCTTTAGCGTTGAAATAAAAAATAAAAGTTACTATGTCTCGGATCGAGCGCAATGTCATTAAGTTAAGGATTCGTCTGTTCGAGTTGAGTAATAATTTGTGATAGAAAAATTTTACGAAGCATCGAGAACCCTTTCGTTTTGAAGATTTCTCGATACAATTTTGAACATTAAAGCTATCGCATTAATATTCAAAATCACTCGAAGTGACGGCTGAAATAGCTTAACTTAATGACGTAAGACAAAATCCTTACTAAAAATCTTATAATCCCAAATCAATATGCGTTGGACCATTAAATCAAAACCTTCCGAAGATACCGTGAAACATCTCGCTCAAGCTCTGAATGTGGAAGATTTTGTGGCAACATTATTAGTGCAACGCGGCATTGAAACATTTGAAGATGCCAAACGATTTTTTCGTCCCAGTTTAGATGATTTACACGACCCATACTTGATGAAAGATATGGAAAAGGCGGTCGAACGAATCGAAAAAGCAATTGAAAATCAAGAGAACATTCTTGTTTTTGGTGATTATGATGTCGATGGAACCACAGCTGTTTCGCTCGTTTCTTCCTATTTAAGAACCTATTATCCTTACGTTGCCACTTACATTCCGGATCGTTATGATGAAGGGTACGGAATTTCTTTTAAAGGAATTGACTTTGCCGATGATAACGGATTTTCGCTCATCATTGCTTTAGATTGTGGTATAAAATCCATTGATCATGTGGCCTACGCCAAAGAGCGAAACATTGATTTTATCATTTGTGATCACCACAGACCTGGTCAATTTTTACCCAAAGCCGTTGCTGTTCTCGACCCAAAAAGGGACGATTGCAACTATCCTTACGATGAATTATGCGGTTGTGGCATTGGTTTCAAATTGATTCAGGCTTTAGGCCAAAACCGTGAAGAAACTATCGAAGACTTATTCCCTTATTTAGATTTGGTTGCGGCTGCTATTGCTGCTGATATTGTCCCGATGACTGGTGAAAACAGAGTGTTGGCATATTTTGGATTGCAAGTCATCAACGCTGAACCGAGACCCGGAATCAAAGCTTTGGTTCACCAAGTAAAAAAACAAACCTTAGATATTACGGATGTCGTTTTTATAATCGCGCCAAGGATTAACGCTGCCGGACGCATCAAACACGGCAATCATGCGGTGGAATTATTAACCGAATTTAATTTTGAGCAAGCCCAACAATTTGCTTCAGAAATTGAAAAATACAATTCAGATCGAAAAGAATTAGACAAACAAATCACTAAAGAAGCGCTTTCGCAAATTGAAGACAATCAGGAAAAAGAGCGCTTTACTTCCGTTGTTTTTCAAGAGGATTGGCACAAAGGAGTTATTGGGATTGTAGCTTCCCGATTGATAGAAACGTATTATCGTCCAACTTTGGTTTTTACTAAAAGCGGCGATAAATATGCGGCTTCGGCTCGCTCTGTAAAAGGATTTGATGTTTATAATGCACTCGAATCCTGTGCGGAACATTTGGAGCAATTTGGTGGTCACATGTATGCTGCCGGAATGACTTTAAAAGAAGAAAATTATCAACTTTTTAAAGATGCTTTCGAAAAAGAAGTCGAAAAAACCATTCATCCTGATATGCTGACTCCAGAAATCTCGATTGACGCCGAAATTAATTTTGCCGATATCACTCCAAAACTGACTCGGATTCTAAAACAGTTTGAACCTTTTGGACCACAAAATATGACCCCCGTTTTCCTGACCAAAAATGTAAAAGATACCGGTTACGGAAAACCAATGGGACAAGAAGATGAACATTTAAAACTGTTTGTAAAACAAAATAATTCCGAGGGCATTGCTGCAATAGGTTTTGGCTTAGGCAAAAAATTAGAAACTACTAAAAACGGACAACCTTTTGAAATGGTTTATTCTATTGATGAAAACGAATGGAAAGGAAATATCAGTTTACAATTACGATTAAGAGATATTAAATAATTAGGTTAACAAAATGAAAAAAACACACGATCCCTACGCAGCCTTGCGTTATAAAGAATTCAACACTTTTTTATTATTGCGTTTTGCCATGGTTTTTGCCTGGTCGATGCAGTTTATCGTTATTGAATGGCAAGTATACAGTTTGACCAAAAATCCGCTTTCACTAGGAATTATTGGATTGATGGAAGTAATTCCTGCAATAGCCATGGCATTGTTCGCAGGACATATTGTAGATCAAAAAGAGAAAAAAGGACTTCTTTTCAAGTGTATTTTAGGATTTTCAGCGATCAGTTTTGGGTTATTTATGTTAACGTGGCCACCAATTGTTACTGGATATTCTACAAAAGCAATTTTGTATGGCATTTATTTTTTGGTTTTTCTGGGCGGAATTGTACGTTCCTTTCTTGGTCCAACGATATTTTCGCTTTTATCCTTAATTGTTCCGAAAAAAGTATATCCAAATGCAGCTACATGGAGCAGTTCAGTTTGGCAAATAGGCGCTGTTTTAGGGCCGGCAGTTGCGGGTTTTTCTATTACTTTGATTGGCGTTCACTGGTCGATGTGTTCCGTTTTTGCGTGTTCTGTTTTCTCTTTAATCGCTTTATCCCAAATAGCCACTAAGCCTATTTTAAATCCAAAAATTGGAGAACCTATTATGGAAAGTTTGAAAGAAGGCGTGAAATTTGTTTTCAATAACAAAACCATTTTGGGAGCTTTATCACTGGATATGGTGGCAGTCCTTTTTGGTGGAGCAGTAGCGTTGTTACCCATTTTTGCCCAAGATATTTTAAAAGTTGGTCCTGAAGGTTTTGGCGTTTTAAGAGCCGCTCCAGCGGTTGGTTCTTTTCTAACACTTATTATTTCAGCTTATGTACCTATGAATAAAAACGCTGGGTTGAAGCTTTTATCAGCTATTTTTGCCTTTGGAGTTTGTATTATTGTTTTTGGACTTTCCACTATTTTCGCTTTGTCAGTATTCGCTTTGTTTTTAAGCGGTGCTGTGGATGGCATTTCGGTGGTGATACGCCAAACCATTTTGCAGCTGAAAACCCCGGATCACATGCGAGGAAGAGTTTCAGCAGTAAATTCTATCTTTGTAGGATCTTCCAATGAACTGGGTGCTTTTGAAAGCGGATTAACAGCCAAATTAATGGGGACGGTAACTGCGGTTGTTTTTGGCGGAAGCATGACTCTTTTAATTGTGCTTGGAACAGGAATATTTTCTCCTTCATTCAGAAAATTGGACTTACAAAAGGATATTGACGAACATGAAAAGGGGTAGAAAATTATTAGCTTAACCTTTTTTAAATAAGTAAACAAATTAATACTAAAGTCAGAATATATCACCATTATTTAGTTTTTTTTTAGCTGGAATTATGTCAATTTATTCTATAAGTGGAGTTGTTCTTATCTTCAGAGAAACTGACTTTTAAAAATCAGAAAGACAACTTGAACGAACATTATCCAAAAAACATTAAAGTAGAGGTGTTAGGAGAAGAGTTAAGAATACGGGGTTCAAAATTGAAAAAGAGTAACTGAAATCGTTTATTTTAACAACGGAACATTTGATAAAAAAACGAATAAAGATTTAATACTAAAAAGTTTTTAAAAACTGATTTACTATGAAAACAACACTAGCTCACAATGAACGAATAGCCAAATTGACTTTTGCTTCAGTATATCCTCTCTACATTGCCAAAGTGGAACGTAAAAAAAGAACAAAAGAAGAGTTGCACCAAGTGATAACATGGCTGACTGGATTTGACAATACTGCACTACAACAATTAATTGACGAAAAAGTTTCTTTTGAAACCTTCTTTGAAAAAGCCACATTGAATCCCAATGCACAACTCATTACAGGAGTAATCTGTGGCTATCGAATAGAAGAAATTGAAAATCCCACTACTAAACGAGTTCGTTATCTTGACAAATTGGTCGATGAATTGGCGAAAGGCAGAAAAATGGAAAAGATTTTGAGAACTGCTTAAAACGACAGACTACTTTGCAGCTATTCCCTCTATTTTATAAAACCTATTCATACTTTTTGATTTCGAAATTCTCGCCATCAAAAACACCATAGGTGAAATAAGTAATCCAATCGCCAAGATTCACATATTCGGAATTTTCACCTACCGTTACTTTCATAGGTAAATGACGGTGTCCAAAAACAAGGTAATTGTAGTGTTTAGTTTCTAGTTTTCTTTTAGAATAGAGAATCAACCATTCATTTTCTTCACCAAGAAAAGTTACATCTTCATCACCGGAAATGAGTTTGTTTTTCACGGAAAGATATTGTGCCAGCCCTACTCCAATATCTGGATGAAGCCATCTAAAAAGCCATTTGGAGAATGGATTTGTAAATACTTTTTTCATTCGTTTGTAACCCATGTCGCCGGGACCTTTCCCATCGCCATGACCCACCAAGAATGTTTTATCCCCAAAAGTATATTCTTGATTATCGCGATACACCGGAATATTCAATTCTTTCTGAAAATAATCTTCCATCCATAAATCATGATTTCCAACGAAGAAATAAATAGGGATTCCGCTGTCGCGAATTTCGGCCAGCTTGCCTAAAACACGAACAAACCCTTTTGGGACCACTGTTTTATATTCGAACCAAAAATCAAATAAATCACCAACTAAAAAAATAGCTTCTGCATCTTTTTTCACTTCATCAAGCCAAGCCACAAATTTTTGTTCTCTCGGAAAACTCAATTCTGGTGTTGGTGCTCCAAAATGCTGATCAGAGGCGAAATATATTTTTTTATTATTGGGTAATTGCATGAAGCTACAGTATAGATTTCAAATTATCACTTGCAAACCATTCGGCGAAAGAAGATTCAGTTTCTTGTAATTTTAAGGAGAAAAGTTTAATTTCGTCCGGCAATCTTCTGATGATTCTTTGAGAAAAATCGACTACCATATTCTCGCTCGTTGGCTGATAATCTACTAAAATAACATGATGCCCACGATTTCTCAATTCGTTTGCCAATTCAATATGTGGAGTGGTTTCATTAAAAACGGTTGCGTGGTCAAATTGATCTACAATTTCTTCTTTTACAATTTTCTTCAAATCAGAAAAATCGATTACCATTCCAAACTTAACGTTATTCCTATCTGTGATTGGAGTACCAATAACAGTTACTGACAATTTATAACTATGCCCGTGAACATTTTTACATTTTCCGTCATAACCGTATAATGCATGACCGGTTTCGAAATTAAATTGTTTTGTAATTCTGATATTGCTCATCGAAGTTTGATTTTGATTGCAAATTTAGCAAATTGATATGAGAAATGAGGTGTAAATGTGGGGCAAACGCTTTTAAACAATTATTACACTCCGTTTCACAAGAGATATTCAACGACGCACAAAACTTCACTAATTAACCATTAAGAAAGCAGATTTATTTTGTTAACCACATAAGGAATATAAGTTCATTTAAGTTTTGACAACAATAGATTCAGCTTAAATGACCTTATATTCCTTAGATAGTTTAAATTTTATGATTATTGTTTTACAACATTTTCAATGAAACAAAAAAATAAGAATAAAAATTAATTCGAATAAAAACTTATTTAGATTCCACTGAGGCATAGCCCTGATGGAAGCGGCATCCTATTGTGGTGGGGTTCGCCACAATAGATATAGTGTACAGCAGGAAATAGCTCCTAAAAAAATTACTTTTTGAATTGAGACAATGCTTTTTTAGTAAAATCAGACAAGACTAATTTTCCTGAAATCGCGGCACGTTCCGGCAATAATGTTTCCCAATCTTGGGTTCCTTCCCACAATACTTTTTTCATTTCCAGTAAAGCTTCGGGATTATAGCTGGCTAATTTAGCGGTGAAATCAGCTACAGCAACATCAAGTTCTGGAATGGTTTCAAAAGTATTGGCATACAATCCTTTCTCTTTTGCCCAGTCTGCTGTTTTCCATTCGTGTGCTGCCAATGTCATTTCGGCCATTGCCATTTTCCCTATTTTTCTGGAAACTACGGGTTCAATTACAAAGGGTCCAATTCCTATCGCCAATTCCGATAATTTGATCGAAGCATTTTTTGTTGCCAAAGTATAATCGCAAGCCGAAGCAATTCCTACGCCGCCGCCCACTGCTTTGCCGTGAATGCGGCCAACAATTAGTTTAGAACAATTTCTCATGGCATTAATCAAATGTGCAAATCCCGAGAAAAATATGGTTCCTTCTTCTTGATTAGAAACCGCCAAAAGTTCATCAAAAGAGGCACCGGCACAAAAAACACCGTTGCCTTCACTTTTTACAATAATCACTGAAATAGCAGTATTAGTACTCAAACTATTAAATTCATTGGTTAAGCGATCTAACAATTCTCTTGGAAAGGAATTGCTCGCCGGATGCCCAAATTGAATTGTTGCGATTTTATTTTCGATTGTTGTGATGAGCGAACCTATTGGGATTTCTGTTACCATAGCACCTATTTTGATGTAAAGTTAAAAAAAGTAAAGGATGCTTTTGCTTTTTTTTCAAATAGTATGGATTTGTATTTATGAAATTTGCTTTTTGCTTCATTAATATCTTATATTTGCGATCTAGTTTGGGGGATTAGCTCATTTGGCTAGAGTACTTGCCTGGCAGGCAAGGGGTGACCGGTTCGAATCCGGTATTCTCCACTAACAATACCAAGCCTTACAGCAATGTGAGGCTTTTTTTATGGGGTCTAAATGTACTTTTTGGATGTAATTATACTATTGCAAATCTAAATAAATGATCGCTACCAAATTGATGGAGCTCATTTTTTTTAGTACAAAAACTTAATCCCGAATCACCTAAACCCCTGTCTATTCTCTTCTCTTACCACTTCAACTTTATCAATATAGTTTTCATATCTACCTTATAAATA
>JBJOQF010000341.1:0-3548 GCA_046050185.1 Bacteroidota bacterium | reverse complement strand
TGCTTGGTATTGTAAACAGAGAAAAGACAACTGAAAATATTGCACAGTTGATTTCAAAAAATACATCTTTGGAAGAATCAAATTCATCGCTTAAATCACGAATAGGCGAATTAAACCGTGATATTAGGAGCCTTAGCAATGAAAACAGCAATTTAAAGTCTAATACAAGAGACCTTGCGAAATTTAAAGAAATTGCAGCAAAGGCAATTTTGCAACCCACATACAATAAATCTTATACCGACGAATTTATCAAAGAACTGCGTTTGGATAAAGATTTTGACAAATTCTACAAACAGTCAGAACACAATTACCAAAACCCTCCCAAAGACGTGAAAAAAGACCAAAACAGAGATAGAGGGATGAGTATGTAAAAGGGGGAGAATTATAGTAGAATTTCGCCCCGCCCCGCCCCCCTAGTAAAGGCTTTTTTCTTTACCTTTTTTTTACCTTTTCTTCCCTTTCATTTCTCACATTTTGAGTTCTTTTTTTTACCAAAACTCAACACTTTAAAAGCCTTTTTTTCTACTTATTGTATTTATATTGTAGGTATACCTATTGTATAGGGGTTCATACGCATTGATATACAGAACATTACAAGGCAAAAAAGGGACAATTATAGTAGAATTATAGCTAAAAAAGGGACAATTATAGTATTCAAAGGGGGACAATTATAGTAGAAGTATCATATTTAAAAGGACAAGTCTTTTTTTTTGTCCATTTTGTTTTTATATTGCATTATCAAATTTTAAAAATCACTGCAATGTCGAATCCTGTTATCCAATTACAACAAGCAATAGTTGATAATTTTAAATCAGAAAAAGGTAATGAAGAAAGTAAAAACAAACCTTTCAAATTCGAAATTATACAGCCGAATAAAGTCACTAATGCACGTTATAGTTACAACGAAGTGCAGGAGAATATTCTTACTTGTATTATGATGGGTTTACAAGACCAAATATTCAATAAAACAGATATTCAAAGAGACCTTTTTGGCAACCCAATGGTTGTAATAGATTGTGCAAATATGCCAACAGGGGCAAATAATAAGTCTCACGTATGGAACTCTTGTAAGGATTTAAGAAAAAAAGACATAGAATTTGAATGGACAGCACCAACAGGAGAAACGAGAGAAGTAACAACCGGATTAATTAACACAGCAAGCTGGATAAAAGGTACAAGTAAAATTGAAATAGAGATCTCAAAATGGGCAATACCGTTTTTGCTGTATTGGGGCAAAGGTGTTGGCGGAACACAATTTGATTGCAGTATTGCCCTTGTTTTGAAGGGGGAGCATACTAAAAGACTTTACAAACTATGTTCAAGATGGAAAGACAAAGGCGGATTTACAATGCCATTGCCAGAGTTTCGAGATATGATGATGCTTGAAAATAAGTATGCAGACAATAAAGACTTAAAAAAGCGTGTATTAGAGCCTGCAAAAACAAGAATAAATGAAATGAGTGACTTGGAAGTACAATACGACTTAGTAAAACGTGGAGGTAGTAAGGAAGCCAATTTTATCAATTTCAAGATATTATCAAATGCAAGTAGGAAAATAGACGACAAACCCAATACTTGGTATTCGTTTATTTGGGGATGCTTAAATCGTATTTATCCAAATTTCAAAAATGATAAAGCAACTACGATTTGTGATGAGTTAGCCAATACACAGCAACTTAGACACGCATTTGATAGGTTCGCAAGACTAGACGACGACCTAACAAATGGAAAAATTAAATTAGACGACTTCATCAGAATAGGGAAAACAATACTTAGAGATGACTATTTTATCAAGATTTAACCTGGTGTAATTGTGTCCAGGGGAAATACAATATAAAAATAATATAACTATAGTTACGTCAATCTTTTATGGAAAAAAAATGTTGTATATATTGCAATAAAGAGTTTGAACCCGTAAATCATAAACAAATTTATTGCAGTAGCACGTGCAAAGTGTATGAATTTAGGCTTAGAAATAACCAAAGACCCAATCCATACGAATCTGAAAAGATATTTTATTTTAAGCAGTATAGTTCTGACGTAACGAAGCTTAGAGAACAAAGTATTAAACTAAATTCTTATTATGCTCATGGTAATTCAATATGTGAGCATGTTCTACGATTACTTGAACTAGGACACTTCCGAAAAATACGCCAATTTGAAATAAATTATGTCTTCTATGGCAATCCTTATACCGAAAAAATACTTAATATTAGGTTTGATATTTAAGTACATATTTAACACTAAGTAACGTTACGTCAATTTATTATTAACTTTAAATTTTATCAACATGGAAGAACCTACAAAAGGGTTAATGACCATTGAAGAGCTAAATGAGTATTATTTAAGTCTAACAGGTAAAGAGAGAACAGAATTTGAAGAAAAACTTGCTGAATTATATGATTTTTTCGGAATTGAGGATGATGTGAAAATCGAAGGCTTAGTGTTTTAATTCAACCGCTCCATATGGGTTAAAATGGATCACTTCACTGCGTTTCGTGATTCGATTTTAACCATTTCGCTACATTATGGGTTAAATTTTTTAGGCTTTTATGGTAAGGTTTTTTATATTGCGTATGTAATCTTTTTTTAAAGTTATTAGCCCACTAGAAACTTTGAGCCTGTCGGCGTCAAAGTTGCTGTAGGTTAGGGAGACCCTAAAACCCCTTTTAAACCAAAAAACACATTATGAGCGAAAGTAAAAGTTCAATCCACGTAAACGTTGTTCAGAACAACTCAGAAAGACACAACAAGAGGGAAGAAAAGCTTGATTATGTCTATGAAGACCTAAGCAAGAACAATGAAAGCTGGGAACAATCAAAGATATCGGACCGATTACAAGCCATAAAAGACCATTGTTTAGCTAAATCAGGCAGAAAGCTTCAGAAAAATGCAGAGCCGATCCGTGAAGCTGTAGTGAACATCAAATCAACCACCACAATGGCTGACTTGAGAAGATTGTCTGATACGCTTCAAAAAGAGCTAAAAATAGAAGCTTTTCAAATACACATACACCGTGACGAGGGAAAAAGCCGAGAAGAGTTGAATCATCACGCCCATATTGTTTTCGATTGGCAGGATAAAGACAAGGGAACAACCATAAAATTCAACAAACAAGGATTATCCCAAATGCAAAACATTGTCTCGGACGTGCTAAAGATGGAAAGAGGAGTAACGAGCGATAAGACCCATTTAAAAGCTTTGCAATACAAGAATCAACAAGAGGCCGAAAAACTAGCGTTTTTAAGGGACAAAACAGCCGAATTAAGCACAAGAAGTGCAAGTCTTTCAAAAGATATAGGTAGCGACATAGAACGCTTAGGAGCGATAAAAGACGAGCAAAACAAAGAGTTAGAAAAACTCGCAAGGCTTCAAGGGCAGAATCAAGATATTGAAAACAACGCTAAAGCCTATATTGAGACCAATATGCTTGGTATTGTAAACAGAGAAAAGACAACTGAAAATATTGCACAGTTGATTTCAAAAAATACATCTTTGGAAGAATCAAATTCATCGCTTAAATCACGAATAGGCGAATTAAACCGTGA
>JBJOQF010000340.1:0-2556 GCA_046050185.1 Bacteroidota bacterium | reverse complement strand
TAAAATTGTGGAATTGGCTGAATAGTTTATTCCGTTTGATTATATAAAAAAGGAGCTTCAATCGAAGCTCCTTTTCTGTTATTATAAAGTATAATTCAAATTGACACTCCAACGGTAATTGGCTTCGATTTTTGAATTGGATAAATGTTGATTGATGGGAAGCATGGCATTGACACCGATGGAAAAGTCCCCTTTTCCTGCTTCAATCCCAAATTTACTAAAAAGAATATCTCCTGATGTATCCGGCAATTTTTCTCCATATTGTTTATTGGTTTCATAGACTTCGCCCGCCAAACCCAATTGCGGAACCAGTTTTACAGCCGGTAAATCAAAAAAATAAAACAACGTACTGCCGTAATTAAATTGATTCCCAAATTGGTATTGCTTTTGATTTTCGGTTTTGAAAATATAATTCAACATGGTACTTAATCCCAAATTTTTCTTTTTTATAACATATTCAGAAACCAAAAGATAATCCCAACTGCCTGTTCCCACTTGGAAACTCTGATTGACACTTCCGGTATTGTTAGCTTCGTCAAATTTTCCTGTTGGTATTTTTACTCCTCCACCCAATTGCAGTTTATGGGTAAAAACCGTGCTGTCTTTTTGCGTTTGATATACGGAGTACATCGCCATAACGGAGATATCGCCCAATCCTTGAATGTTTTCTGTTCCGGTAGAACGTTCCCGATTGTGAAAATGATACGGAACCAATGCCGAAATCTGGATTTTTTCTGTAATTGGAATTTTAGTCCAAATTTGGATTGTATTGAAATTTTCGTCTATCCACGGAGAGTTGGCAAAAATCCCGTCTCTGCTGGTATAACTTTGATTGAAATAGCGCAAGCCTACAAAATTATTATTCAGCATGGAACTAAATCCCATACTACCTCCACTGGCTGAACAGCCACAAGCATCACAATAATCATCGAAATCTTCTAGCAATTGCATTTTCTGGAAGGTAAATCGCGAAATACTGTCTTTTTCTATTTTGGCAGAAACAAACTGGTTTACAAAAAGAACTAAAACAATAATTAAAATTTTATTTTTCATGGTTTTAATATTCTGATAATCTTTTATCGGTGAGATATTGATTATCGGTTAGTGTTTTTAGGAAGGCAATTAGTTGTGTTTTTTCAGTATCAGAAAGCGGAATTCCTAAATTTCCGTTTTCTTTTAGAATCGGGTCTAAAGTGGCTCCATTTACAACTCCAGAAGCATAATGATTCAAAACAGATTCTAATGTCCCGAATCTTCCATCATGCATGTAAGGTGCAGTTTTTTCAATATTTCGCAAACTAGGTACTTTAAATTTATAATAATCTGTTGCTACTTGCGTCACCCGAAATCTTCCCACATCATTTAGTTGCAGATTGACCGCTAAACCATTATTCCGATAGGAGTTATCAGTCATCAAATCTGTGGCGTGACACGAAGCACACTTTGCATTGAAAACAGCGTAACCCGATAATTCCTCCGACGTTAAAGTACCGCCCGTTTCATTACGTCGGTATTTATCAAATTTAGAATTGGATGACGTCACCATCAACATGAATTGAGAAAGTGCTTTCAGCATATTTTCGGTATTTATGGCTCCATCAGTAAATGCTTGCTGAAAAAGCTTTTGATAGGTTTTATCCGCTTTCATCATGGCAACAATTGTCGTCAAATTTCCATTCATTTCAATCGCACTTGTTAATGGAATAATGGGCTGTAAATCCAGATGTGTTGTTGCCCCATCATACATAAATGCCGTTTGAAAGCCCAGATTTTGAATTGGGGGCGTGTTTCTGATTCCAATATTATCCCCAACTCCGTGACTGAAAGTATGTCCATGATGCGTAAATGCATTTTCCTGAATGTGACAAAAACCGCAAGAAATAAGACCATCTGAAGACAATCTTCCGTCGTAAAACAGTTTTTTCCCCAGTTCAAATCCTTTCTCTGTTGGTGGATTCAGTGCTATATTATAAGCCAAATCTGGAAAATTAGATGGCACTTCAAAATCTAACGGTTTATTGACATAAACATCATCTTGATCCGAACAACTGGAAAGCAAAGTCAAAAAAAGAAATAACACTATTAATTTGTACATCTTCACGTTTTTTAGCCCTGATAGTAATGAAAAGCCCACAGCATAAAAATGTAGTTTTTCTTACTGAAAAAAAGCGACCAAAGGAAGCTCTTTTTCCAGCTTAGAAAACCACATTTTTTAGCGAGGACTTGCAATGTATAGCAGGAAATAGCTTCTAATTCAGTATAAATTAATCGTTATGAACGTGAGCTACGGTAAACATTCCGTTAAGGTTTGCTGTGATTAAAGGCAAACTTGTTCCGCCCATAATCATGGCTCCCATTCCGCCCACATTATTATCAGACAATTTAATTTTGTTAGTTCCATCGATAATTTTAGACACATCGGCCACGACATGAATTTCTGGGGTAATAGTAGTACGTACCATCGCTTTTGTAGGCAAATCAAGTGTTACTTCAGTATAATTATAATCTGTTCCCGTTTGTCCTGTATGAACCATGAACGATGTGCTGTTAGCTACT
>JBJOQF010000339.1:0-22779 GCA_046050185.1 Bacteroidota bacterium | reverse complement strand
AAAAAAACGACTCTCGGGTAAAATATTTTCCATTGTTCGAAGTCTTTCATATATAACAAGGATTCCATCTGTTGTAGTAATTTTTATATAATCCTTTAGCCCTTCGATAAAATAGATGTTGTTTACATTTACTTGTTTATTTTCTTTCCCTACTTTCAGAGTAATAAATAATTCGTTTTGTGGCTCAACAGTAGGTAATTGATTTCTATTTGATTCTGAATTAATAAATCGAGAAATTGATTTTAAAAATCGTTCTTGACTTATAGGTTTTAGTAAATAATCAAATACGTCTAATTCAAAACCTTCAACAGCATAATCTCTATTTGCAGTAGTTAAAATTACTTTTGGTTTTTTGTTTAAAGACTTAAATTTCTTATGGTGGGATAAAAATAAGTTAGAAAGTTAGGTTTTTAGCTTTCAAATCAAGTAATAAAGAAAAAAAACTATGCGCTTATTTATTAAAATATGAATTTTATAATTGCTTGATTTTTGTATTCTTTTGTTTGATTTTTATATATTTAAAATTATATAATACATTATCTTGCATTGACAAATGATATGCGTTTCATTTACTTAAAAAACAATATAATATGGCAATAATTAATCTCAAAATTAATGGAAAAGATTATCCAGTCGATATAGATCCCCAAATGCCACTTCTTTGGGCAATCAGAGATTTTGTTGGTTTAAAAGGAACAAAATACGGTTGTGGAATTGCACAATGTGGTGCGTGTACGGTTCATTTAAATGGTCAGCCAGTTCGATCTTGTTCTTTACCTGTTGTAGCTGTTGCAAATAAAAATATAACGACCATAGAAGGATTATCACAAGACAACTCGCATCCCGTTCAAAAAGCTTGGATAGAAGAACAAGTACCTCAATGTGGGTATTGTCAATCAGGCCAAATTATGGCTGCTGCAGCATTATTGTCTAAAAATGCTTCTCCTACTGAAGAAGATATTGATACAGCAATGCAGGGTCATATTTGTAGATGTGGAACCTATCCGCGTATAAAACGTGCTATCCAAAAAGCATCAGAAACCAAAGCTTCAAAAGAGTAATATTTAATTATTTCAGACTAAATAATTACTTTATGAAAGTAGACAACATATCTAAAATAAAATTTTTAAAACTATCTGGTTTAACAGGAGTCGAGCTTACATTAAGCTATTATTTAGCAGCTGATGCTAAAACCTCATATAGATCTTGATAAAGTAAATATAGTTTTAACTCTAGGCAATATGTAAAATATGGAAATCAAATTACAGAAGGTGTTGGAGAACATGGATTACCTACGTTTGCACCGGCTTTAGCAAATGCAATATTTGATTTGACCGGAAAGCGTATCAGAAAGCTTTCTTTTTAATGAACAAAAATTTAATTTTAAAATTATATCAAAATGAAAATAGGTTTCTCAATAGTAATTGTTTTATTATTCACATTAGGGCTTCAGTCATTTAATCAAAATTTTGATTTAAAAGGAAGTATCTCTCGCGGTAAATCGATCTATAATACGCAATGTGCATCATGTCACATGGAGGATGGAAATGGTATAGAAGGGGTTTTTCCACCATTAGCAAAATCAGATTATTTAAAGGATAAAAATCGATTAGTAAAAGTTGTCACTACTGGATTACGCGGACCTATTGTAGTTAATGGCGTAAATTATGATGGAGAAATGCCAGCGAATAAATTGTCAGATAAACAAGTATCTGATGTTTTAAACTATGTCAGAAATTCATGGGGAAATGAAGCTAAGGCAGTTTTACCAGCTGAAATTCAACAAGCTAAAAAAGCTGCTTCAAAGTACTATCACGCATATTAACTAGTTGCATAAGATAATTTATTAAATTATAAATACTTACTGAATGGTATCAAGACGTCAATTTATTAAAAATACAGGTAAAGCAAGTTTAGCATTATGGTTAGGAGCCAGTTCTAATGGTTTTGCAAACACAGCTTTTATTATAGATGAACCTAATAATTTCACTCCTTTTATAAAAATCGAGAAAAGCGGTATAATAACCATCTATAACACTAAACCTGAAATGGGGCAGGGTACTTATCAATCAGTACCAGCACTTATTGCAGAAGAATTAGAAGTTTCGCTCGATGCAATAAATATTGTTCAAACGAGTGGTGAAAAACGATTTGGCGGAGGTCAGGCAGCTGGAGGAAGTTCTTCAATTAGAGGTAATTATGGTACATATAGGAAAATTGGCGCTGCCGCAAAAGAGATGCTGATTATGGCCGCCAGTATTAAATGGGGAATTGGAATTGAGTCTTGTTATGCAGAAAATGGCAGGGTACATTCCAGCAAATCAGATAAATCTTTTTCTTACGGAGAATTAATCGAAGAGGCCTCTAAATTAGAGATTCCCAAAGAACCAAAACTTAAAAACAAAAGTGATTTTAAGATCATAGGTAAATCCATTCAACGACCAGATATTCCATTGAAAGTTTCCGGGAAAGCTGAGTATGGAATTGATGTTGAAGTACCCAATATGGTATATGCTACAGTGTTTCGTTCGCCTGTAATCGGGGGTAGTTTAAAAAGTTTTGATGCAAAGGATACCTTAAAAGTTCCGGGAGTGATTAAAGTGGTTGAAGCAAAAAGAATCGTTGGAAAATATAATTATTCAGGAGTCGCAGTTATTGCAAAATCATACTGGTCAGCGCTTCAGGGTCGTAAAGCTTTAAAAGTAGAATGGGATACGCATGGTTATGAAAATTTTAATTTATCAGACTACGAGAATAAGTTGCGAAACCTTTCTAAAGAAGCTGGTGTACTGGATAAAAGCATTGGAAACGTAGATAGCGTTTCAGTTGAACCTGATAATTCAATTGAATCGTTTTACGAAACACCTATGATAGCTCACCATACGCTAGAACCGATGAATTGTATAGCACATGTAAAAAATGTTGATATGCTTGAAATTTGGACATCTACCCAGGTTCCTGGCGCGATTACCGGTTCAGGACCAAATGATCTTCATAGTCAAATTGGAATAAAACCGGAGAATATTACTTTGCATTCTACATTTATTGGAGGAGGATTTGGAAGAAGATTGTATACGGATTATGTTGTAGAAGCGGTAAATATTGCCAAACAAATTGACCAACCGGTGAAGGTAATTTGGTCGAGAGAAGATACCACACAACATAGTGCATTACGTCCTATGACTTTCTCACAATTGAAAGGCAGTTTCTCAAAAGTAGGGGAATTGATTAGTTTTCAACACAAAGTCATAAGTCCTTCTTATTTTGATTCAGTAGGTGCAAATTTCGATAAATCAAAAGTCGATGTAATTATGGTGGAAGGTATTGGAGAACAGGCTTACGAAATTCCAAATATTAAAACATCGTATGTTTATGCTGATTTTCATGTTCCTGTAGCTGCATGGAGATCTGTAACCAGTTCTACTGTCGCTTTTGCCCACGAGTGTTTTATTGATGAATTAGCACATAAAATCCATAAAGACCCTTTTGATTTTAGATTACAAATGCTAAACAAAGATTCAGACACTAAAAGAGTTTTATTGAAATTAAAGGAAGTCTCTAATTGGGATAAAACGTTGCCAAAAGGAAAAGGTAGAGGAGTTGCACAATGGGGGTTCTTTGCAGGATTATGTGCTCATGTAGTTGAAGTATCTATTACCAAAGATAATTCCATTAAAATTGACAAAGTTATTGCTGTAATTGACTTAGGAGAAGTGGTTAACCCCGATAACGTTAAAAATCAAGTTGAAGGTGCTATAGTCATGGCTTTAACAGCGGCTATAAAGTCTGGAATTACAATTGAAAACGGAAAAATAAAGCAAAGTAATTTTAACGATAGTCCATTAATCCGTATCCATGAAACGCCAAAAATTGAAGTACATATTCTTGCAGATGGCGGAAAGATAAAAGGTGTAGGCGAACCAGGATTGCCTCCTTTTGCGCCTGCATTGGCAAATGCTATATTTTCAATTACTGGTAAACGCATTAGAAAAATGCCTTTTGATCTTAATTTATTCTAAGTATTTATAATTTTACTAATTATCAAATGAAAGAACTTCAAGAAATTATTAAAAAATATGACGTTGCAAGTCAGGAAAATATAAAATCAGCTCTAGTAACCGTAGTTCATTTAGATGGTTCCTCTTACAGAAGACCCGGAGCAAGAATGTTAGTGAATAATGATGGAAAGATTACTGGTGCAATAAGTGGTGGCTGTTTAGAAGGTGATGCATTAAAAAAAGCCTTATTTGCTATTTCTGAGCAAAAAAACACACTTTTTACTTACGATACTTCAAAAGAAGATGATTCAGAAATGGGAATTCATTTAGGCTGTGATGGTCTGATACAAGTGTTGTTCGAAAGCATTGATTCTGAAAAAGAAGAGAATCCGATACAATTACTGAGTAAAGCATTAGCGGTTCGTCAAAAAGCCGTTTTAGTCACTTTATTTGATTTGAATAAGAATCAAAATGTTCAGCATGGAACTTGTTTGCTGTTAGAAGAAAATGGAACTCTTTCCGGTAAAATACCGCTACAACAATTTGAAAAAGCTGTTTTAAAAGACATAACAGATGTCATGCAAAATGGCGAATCCGTTTTTAAACAATATAAATCAGATGATGTATCTGTAACTGCTTTCTTTGAATTCTTGCATCCTCCTGTATCGCTTGTTGTATTAGGAGCAGGAAATGATGCCGTTCCTCTTATGAAGTTTGCAGATGTCTTAGGATGGGATTTTAGAATTGTAGATCGAAGAGATACTCATGCTAACAAAGAAAGATATCCTACAGCCTCACAAATTTTAGTGACTAATCCAGATGTCGCTTTACAAGATCTTACTTATGATAATCGTACTTTTTTTGTTTTAGTAACACACAGTTATAAATGTGATTATTATATGTTAAAATCATTATGTGCTGCTGCAGTTCCTTATGTAGGTATTTTAGGCCCTAAAAAGAAATTACATCGCATGCTGGAAGAATTACAAAATGAAGGCTTACATTTAAATGACGATAAAGTGGCAACAATTTATGGTCCGACAGGTTTAGATATTGGAGCAGAAACACCCGAAGAAATTGCACTTAGTATTATAGCTGAAATTCAAGCGGTGTTAACTGGAAAAATGGGCGGTATGCTAAAAATGAAAAACGAAGTCATTCATTCCAGAGGCTCATTAGACATTCAAAAAGAAGATATCAAAATTTATAATGCATCATAATATAAAACAATGTGGAATAATCATTTTAGCAGCAGGTTCAAGTAGTCGGATGGGGAAACCCAAACAATTACTCGAATTTGATGGTATGACACTCCTAACACGAGTCTCAAAAATGGCTTGTCAATTAAAATTATATCCCGTAATTGCCGTTTTGGGTGCAAATGCTGATTTGATTCAAACTAATCTAGATATTCCTGGACTTGACATCGTGTTAAATGAAAACTGGGCTGAGGGCATGGCCAGTTCTTTAAGAAAAGGTCTTTATTCCATGAATGAAATGTATCCTCAAGTTGATGGAGTCATGATACTTGTTGGTGATCAACCTTACATAAACAATCAACATATTAACAAATTAATTGATTCTCAAAACAAATCTGGATTGCCTATTTCTGCCTGTTCTTACGAGGGTATTATGGGGACTCCAGCACTTTTTCACAAAACGGTATTCCCGGAACTGATGCAGCTTAAAGGGGATATTGGTGCGAAAAAAATTATCAAAAAAAGGGAACAAGATGTTGCTACTGTATTTTTTGATAAAGGAGTTGTAGATATTGATACATTAGAAGATTATGAAAACTTAATCAACGAAAAAAAATAAATAGGTTAGTAAATAAATCCAATAGAAAAAATAGTTAGTTAAGTATTTCGTTGACAGATAATTGTGATTTCAGCATTTTATGGTATGTCTAAAGAACATTATAAATATACTCCAACAAATCATTTGATGTTGAGATGAAATTCAAGCAATTCCAAAAATATTTTTGAACAAAAAGTAGAAAAAATAAGATTGATTTTTTGGAATCTTTTAGTTAGAAAGTATAGCAACTATTATACAACAATTATCTAATTTTAATCTTACTAATGTCACTATAACGTCATTATATTGAGTTAATTAAAGAATAAGGAATTTGTTTCTTGAATATTATTTAGATACTTTGAAAAAAGAACGTTTTAACCCGAATTTAAGTGTTTTTAAAATAAAAATCCCCAACTACTTTTTCGTAATTGAGGATTGAAATTATCTTTAGATTAAAACGGCAGACTGTTATATTATTTTTTCTTTAGTATCTTATATTCCTCATAGCAGCCACTTATGGCGTCCATAATTTGTAAATCGTTTGCTGATTGTATGAAAGCTTCCGAATAATTACAGCGTTGTAAAATTTCAGATAATTCATTTTTATCAATACCAAGAAGTACGGATATCGTTTCTCTGTCAAATTTAGACTCAAGTAGATTTCGAACCGTATCATCCTTTTTCATTTCTTTTAGCTTTTTTAGCTCTTTTGGATTTTTACCAAAAAAATTATAAAGCATATCCGCTGGATTAAAGATAGAACCAAGTACTCTTCCAAAGGCATTTGGAGAATATTCACCTGCTTCGTACCCTTGTGTTAATCCGGAAATGCTATAACGATAGTTTTCTTTAGTTGGAATTAATTTTGAATCAACTTCTAGATATCCCGTTAGGTTAAAAGGCCTGATGATTACTTCTTCCAGTGCAATTGCTTTTTCGGTAAGTTGAATTTTAGTGCTTTTGTTTTTTATCCAGTCATTTGTAACCCGAACTCTTAAGGATTGGAAGCCTAAAATAGTAAAATGTAAAGTGTCATTTGGTTGAACATCAATTTCAAAATATCCTCTTGAATCGGTTGTTGCGCCTCTTACTTTATTGACGTTGATGATGTTTACATTAGACAATGGCTGCTTAGTGCTGTTATTGATAATAATACCATTGACTTTTTGGGAGGGTTCTGAGACTTGCGCGAAAGCGGTTACAGATAGTACTAGAAAAAAGAAAACTACAAAATATTTCATAAACTCATTTAAAACTTTAAAAGTAATAAAAGAGGATTAAATATTTTGTAGTTCCTGTGTATAATTATAAGAAAATTAACTAAATGCTAGTCTCTTCTTGGTCTTCTTGGTCTTGGTGAATCACCAAAGCTTTCAGAACGTCTAGGTGCTCTGTCAGATGAACCTTCAGTTCTAGATCTGTCTGATGAAAAACCACCTTCTCTTCTTGGAGCAGCACTTCTTCCACCAAAACCGCCTTCTCTAGGAGCTGAATTTCTGTCGCTTCTAAATCCACCACCTGAACCTTCTCTTCTTGGAGCAAAACTACCTTCTCTTCTTGGAGCTGAACTTCTTCCACCACCAAAACTTCCACCAGAACTTCTTCCATTATGATCACGTCTTCCGCCACCATCATTTTTAGAAATTTCAACATTGATTCTACGCCCTTCTAATTGTACGTTGTTCAATACTTCCATTACTTTATCAGTATGTTCCGGATCAGTGTTAAAGAAAGAGAAACCTTCTTTTACATCTACTTTGAAAACGTCATCACGACCTAAGTCTAATGTTTCTTTCAAGTAATCTTTTAATGACATCCAATCAAAGTTATCTCTAGAACCTATGTTCACGAAATATCTTGTTGCACCACCATTGTTGTTTTCTCTCGAAGCACCATCTCTATCATCACGCTCACGTCTTTCAGAACCTGAAGATTGATTAGAGATATCTCTAGTTTTCTTGTAATAATTGATAAAACGGTTAAATTCAACCGATACCATTTTCTTGATTAATTCTTCTTTTGATAAACCTTCAAGTACGCTGTTAATTGCAGGAAGATAGTTGTCAATTTCGTGATCAACTTCGGTATCTTTAATTTTATTAGCTAAATGTAATAATTGTATTTCGCAGATTTCAATTCCAGAAGGAATCGGTTTTTCTTCAAATTTTTGTTTGATGATTCTTTCAATTGAAGAAATTTTACGCAATTCACTTTTAGTAACGATTACAATAGAAGTTCCTAATTTTCCGGCACGACCTGTACGACCTGAACGGTGATTGTACGTTTCGATTTCGTCAGGTAATTGGTAATTTACTACGTGAGTAATATTATCAACGTCAATTCCACGGGCAGCAACGTCAGTAGCTACAAGCATTTGAATTTGTCTTCCTCTGAAAGATTTCATTACCCCATCTCTTTGCGCTTGAGATAAATCTCCATGCAAAGCAGCGGCGCTGTATCCATCTTCAATCAATTTTTCAGCAACAGCTTGCGTGTCTCTTTTAGTACGACAAAAAACTACTGAGAAAATATCGGGATTAGCATCAGCTAAACGTTTCAAAGCTTCGTAACGGTCACGAGCATTTACAAGGTAAAATTCGTGAGAAACTGTAGCAGAACCTGAGTTTTTAGCTCCAACTGTAATTTCAATTGGATTAGTCATGAATTGTTTCCCAATACGTGCTACTTCAGCAGGCATTGTTGCAGAGAATAACCATGTGTTTTTTTCGTCTGGCGTAGTAGAAAGGATGTTTACGATATCTTCGTAGAAACCCATGTTCAACATTTCGTCAGCTTCGTCAAGAATACAATAGTTGATTTGAGATATGTTTACCAAACCTCTATTAATCATATCTTGCATTCTTCCTGGAGTTGCCACAATAATTTGTGCACCTCTCTTTATGTCTCTCGCTTGTTCTGTTATGCTAGCTCCACCGTAAACTGCTACCACATTAATACCTTTTTCGTATTTTGAGTAGTTTTTAATTTCGTTGGTAATCTGCAAACAAAGTTCGCGTGTTGGAGATAAAATTAATGCTTGTGTGTTTCTGTTGTTGGCATCAATTTTCTGAATAACTGGAAAACCAAATGCTGCCGTTTTCCCTGTCCCTGTCTGAGCCAACGCAACCATATCTGTGTCTTTTTCCAATAATAGGGGAATCGCTTTCTCCTGTACTTCGGTCGGATTTTCAAATCCTAGATCTAAAATCGCCTTCAGTAACGATTCACTCAATCCTAATTGTTCAAATTTATTCATATGTATTTTTAAAATAGGGTGCAAAATTACTGTTTATAATTCATATAAACTAATGCTATTTTAAGATTTAATGATTTATTGTAATTTGATTATCAGAATGTTATGTTTTTTATTTGTAAATTATGTGTTTTGTTTTGGTAATTCAATGTGAAATTACGACTTGAAATTTATTATTTTGTTATAAAAATGTTGTTTAGTAAAAGTTTATTTTTGTTCTTTCAGGAAGTCTATTAGTTGGAGTGTAGCTTTTCCTCTGTGACTGATTTTATTTTTTATGTCCAATGATAATTGAGCAAAAGTTTCCTGATATTCTTCAGGTTTAAAAATAGGGTCGTAGCCAAATCCTTGATTACCTGATTTTTCTAATGTGATTTTGCCTTTAGCAATTCCTGTAAAAAAATACTGTTGCCCTTTTAAGTTTAAAGTAATCACGGTTTTGAATTGAGCGTTTCGGTTGGATTTGTCTTTAAGATTTAAAAGTAATTTGTTCATATTGTCATTTGCATCCCGCTGTTCACCTGCATAGCGTGCAGAAAAAACACCAGGTTCCCCATTTAAAGAATCCACTTCAAGTCCGGTGTCATCTGCAAAGCAATCATAACCATAGTTGCGGGTAACATAATTGGCTTTCATTATAGCATTCCCTTCTATAGTATCGGCAGTTTCAGGGATTTCTTCATGGCAACCAATGCTTTCTAAACTTAGAATTTTGATTGTATCAGGAAGCATACTTTGTATTTCCAGAATTTTATTTTTGTTATTGGACGCGAAAACGAGTTGCATTTTATTGGTTTTAATTTAATTTTCCAAAGATACATTTTTTAGATATTTTATCGAGATGATTTCAATATCAGTCCAAAGCAGCCTATTGATAGTAGGAATCAAAGTTATTTGGAATTTAAAAACACAGGTATCTATGTAGTTGTTAGTCAATAGGTTAATTAATAGTTAAAATGCTCTTTTTTAATAATTCAAGTAGCATAAAGTTGTATCTTTGAGTGTGGTTTTGATTAATCACTTGAGTAAAACCATCTGAAAAGAGAAGCTTATTCAAATAGTCATTTCATACTCAACGGTATGATTTGATCAATGGTAAATCAAATCTACAATTGGAGGCCCTTTAAAAAGGCCTCCTTTTTTTGTGGCAATCAATGAAGTATAGAGACTAAATTTTATAAGTATTTATTATAATGGTTTTAGGAATTTTTTATTTATCAAGAAAGAGGTGAATAGATATCGCTATTTAAATGCTTAAAAGTCAATGAGTTAATTATGAGTTAAAGTGCTTTATTATAATTGTTTGGGATGGAATTTACCTTATCTTTGAGTATGATTTTGATTCGTTTTTGAATACGTCCATCTGCAAGGAGTAGCGTATTTGATAGTCACGATTACCGAAAGGTATCAGTAGATAACAACAAACCAAAATCTAAATTGGAGGCCTGTAAAAAGGCCTCCTTTTTTGTTGTAAACTTTTTAGTGTTTCGTAACGCTTTTTAAATTATCAGGGAAATACAAATCAGATAAATGAGCAAATTCATCTCCACGCATAAAAATGTTGATGTCAACATCGGCAAAACTTTTTTTACCGGCAGCAGCAAGAAGTTCATTAGCGGTATGTAAGGTGTTTTTATGAAAATAAAAAACCCGTTCTGATTTATCAGTGACTACTAATCCTTTCATTAACATTTTATTTTGGGTGGCAACTCCCGTTGGGCATTCATTAGTATTGCATCTTAAAGCTTGAATACAACCTAATGAAAACATGAATCCACGTGCACAATTACACATGTCAGCTCCAAGTGCAACCGCTTTAAGAATGGAATAGCCTGAAATTATTTTACCACTGCAAATAATCCGTATTTTCTCTCGGATGCCAAAACGTACTAATGTTTTATTTACAAAAATAAGTGCTGGTTCTAATGGCATTCCCACACCATCGGCAAATTCAAGTGGTGCAGCGCCGGTTCCGCCTTCAGCTCCGTCGACAGTTATGAAATCAGGAAAGCAATTTTGAGTGATCATTTGTTGGCAAATCGTTTCGAATTCACTGGTTTCCCCAATACATAATTTAAAACCAATTGGTTTACCATTAGATAGCAACCGTAATTTAGCAATAAATTCCACTAACCCTTTCGCGTCTGAAAATGCAGAATGACTTGGTGGAGAAAGAATGGTAGTATGTGGTTGAACACCTCTGATTTTAGCGATTTGCTCGGTGTTTTTTGCAGCAGGTAAAACCCCGCCATGTCCAGGTTTTGCTCCTTGTGATAATTTGATTTCTATCATTTTTACTTCTGGTAGATTTGCCTTTTCGGCAAACTTTTCTCCGTTAAAACCTCCTTTGTCGTCTCTACAACCAAAATATCCTGTTCCTATTTGCCAAGTGATATCGCCACCTTGTTGATGAAATTCAGTCAAGCCGCCTTCTCCAGTGTTGTGGTAGAATTTCCCTTTGAGAGCTCCTTTGTTTAGAGCCATGATAGCATTTTCGCTCAAGGAACCAAAGCTCATCGCTGAAATGTTTAATAAAGAAGCTGAATAGGGTTGTGTACAATCAGGCCCGCCAACTAAAACTCGAGGCAGTTCTTCATTAACAGTTGCGGGAAAAATAGAATGTTTAATTCCTTCGTAGCTTGATCGATTAAGGTTTAATTGTGTTCCAAATGGAGATGTTGAATCAATATTTTTAGCTCTTTGATAGGCAAGCGTTCGCTGATTTCTGGAAAAAGGCTTGCCATCGGTAGAACGCTCTATAAAATATTGCTGAATTTCGGGTGCTATCATTTCAAATAAATATCTGAAATAACCCAATACAGGAAAATTTCGTAAAATAGCATGCTTATGTTGCATGCTATTGGCTAAACCAACTAATAAAAGAATGAATAATATGACCAATAAAAATAAGGCTATTTTAAAATATAAATAAACGCCTAAAGTAATTATAAATGCAGTTATTACTAAAACGAAAAATTTTTGTCTCATTTTTTTTAAAATAATATTGATAAATGGATTTGATTTTTAGCTAAAACGCAATCTCACATAAACATGTTTTATTCCTTTTTTATCGGAGTCTCTTTCATCAATTTCTAAAATATCAGTTAATGATTTAAGCATGGGAGTTAATTTAGAAAAGCCATAATTTCTTGGATCAAATTCTGGTTTTTTCTTCACGATGAGGTTTCCTACATCTCCAAGAAAAGCCCAACCACTGTCGTCAGCAATATCTTCTATTGTTGATTCTATTAATTCAATGGTTTGTAAATCAACTTTGTTTAAGCTTTTTGGCGATGCTTTTTTTGCATCTGTGGCAGTTCTTTTAGGTAGTTTCTTTTTAATGGCACCATCCAAAACTTCAATATAAATAAATCTGTCGCAGGCAACAATAAATGAATTTGGTGTTTTTTGTTCTCCAATTCCAATGACTTTCATTCCGGATTCTCTCAAACGGATTGCTAAACGTGTAAAATCAGAATCACTGGAAACAATACAAAAACCATCTACTTTATCTGAATACAATAAATCCATGGCGTCAATAATCATCGCTGAATCCGAAGAGTTTTTACCTACAGTGTAACTGTATTGTTGAATAGGCGTGATAGCATGTTCGAGTAAAACACTTTTCCAGCCTCCAGCATTTGGTTTAGTCCAATCGGCATAAATACGTTTAGTGGTTGGTGTCCCAAATTTGGCTATTTCTTCCATCATTCCTTTTACATTACTATAAGGAACGTTATCAGCGTCAATGAGAATGGCTAGTTTTAATTCTTTGGTATCTTGGGACATAAATTTTTAATATTGAAATGTTTATTCAAATATACAAAGTTTATTGATGAATACGTTTTTTAGCCCTGATCGTCCCGAAGTTTCGGGAGGCATCCTTTTGTGCCGTCATTGCTAGGGACAAAGCAATCTTCTTTGACGGCACAAAAGATACAGTGTAGAGTAGGAAGTAGCTCCTGAAAAATAAATTTACTTTCAATACCATTATAAAATTTAAATAATTATTTTTGCAACTTCTTAAAATTAAAATTATTACTTAATATATTATGGTAAAAGATTTATTCGAAAGGATTCAAAACAATAAAGGGCCATTAGGAAAATGGGCTTCACAAGCGGAAGGATATTTTGTTTTTCCTAAATTAGAAGGGGAATTAGGTCCAAGAATGCAGTTTGCAGGAAAGGATGTTTTGAACTGGAGCTTGAATGACTATTTAGGCCTTGCAAATCACCCAGAAGTTCGTAAAGCAGATGCAGATGCGGCTGTACAATATGGAGCGGCTTACCCAATGGGGGCTCGTATGTTGAGTGGGCATACTAAATATCATGAGCAATTGGAGCAGGAATTGGCTGCTTTTGTAATGAAAGAATCGGCTTATTTATTGAATTTTGGGTATCAGGGAATGGTATCAATTATTGATGCTTTGGTTACTAAAAACGATGTGATTGTATATGATGTAGATGCGCATGCTTGTATTATTGACGGTGTTCGTTTACACATGGGGAAACGTTTTACCTATAAACACAATGACATAGAGAGCATGGAGAAAAATCTTCAACGTGCTACAAAATTAGCGGAAGAAAATGGCGGAGGTATTCTTTTTATTACTGAAGGTGTTTTTGGAATGCGTGGACAACAAGGAAAATTGAAAGAGATTGTTGCTATGAAGCAAAAATACAATTTCCGTTTACTTGTGGATGATGCGCATGGTTTTGGAACTCTTGGAGCAACTGGAGCTGGAGCAGGTGAGGAGCAAGGAGTTCAGGATGATATTGATGTTTATTTCTCGACTTTTGCAAAATCGATGGCTAATATTGGTGCTTTTGTGGCTGCAGACAAAGAAATTATTGATTACCTTAAATACAATTTGCGTTCTCAAATGTTTGCTAAATCATTACCAATGATTCAAACAATTGGTTCATTGAAAAGATTGGAATTATTACGAAATTCATCAGAATTGAAAGATAAACTATGGGTAATCGTTAATGCTTTACAAAGCGGATTACGTTCTAGAAATTTCAATATTGGGGATACGAATACTTGCGTTACACCAGTTTATCTTGAAGGAAGTGTACCGGAAGCAATGGTTATGGTAAATGATTTGAGAGAGAATTACGGAATTTTCTTGTCGATTGTTATTTATCCTGTGATTCCAAAAGGTATAATTTTATTGAGAATGACACCTACTGCTTCGCATACTTTAGCAGATATTGATGAAACTCTAACTGCTTTTGAAGCCATCCGTGAAAAACTGGAAAACGGAACATATAAAGAAATTGCATCACGAACTAAAGTTGATTTAGACGCTTAGTTTTTTGTTGAAAATCTAAAAAGGCAGTTGGAATATTTTTCTAACTGCCTTTTTTTATTGTTTTAAATCAAGAATTATAATTCTTTCTTAAAAGTACATCTGCGTTTATGAACTACAGGGTCAAAATGTTTCCATAAATTATGAATGGCTACATTATCCGCTAATTCAGGTGTCCTAAAACAATTAATAACTCCCTTTTCTCTGAAAGTTTCGTAACATTCTTTAAAAATGATTGCTGTAACTGCTTTGTTTTGATATTCAGGGAGAACACCAATAAGATAGAAAATGACATCTTTGCTTTGTTTTCTGGCTTTAAGCAAATGGAGAAACCCAAACGGGAATAATTTTCCTTTTGATTTTTGCAACGCTTCCGAAAAGGATGGCATCACAATGCTGAAAGCAACAATATTATGGTCTTTGTCTTCCACAAATTTGATGAATTCCGGATTGATGAAACTGATGTATTTTTTCTTGAAATATTCTTTTTGAGTGTCTGAAATGGCTACAAAAGAGGATAAAGAAGCGTATGATTTATTGAATAAATCAAACATTTTATCAACATGTGGCATTACTTCTTTAGTAGTTTTAAAATTAAGCGGACTTAATTGGTATCTTCTTTTTACCAATTCATTTGCCTTTTCAAAAAACTCTGGTTTTACATTTGCAAAAGGAAATTTACTTTCTAAATATTCTTTCTCTTTTACATAACCCAATTGCTCAAAATGAGTAGCAAAATATGGATGGTTATACCAAGTAATCATGGTTCCTATTTCGTCAAAACCTTCAGTAAGAATACCTACTTTATCTAAATTTGAGAACCCCATTGGGCCTTCAACATGTTCTAAATTATTTTTTCGACCTAATTCATAGACTTTTTCCAAAAGTGCTTTGGTCACTTCAATATCATCAATGACATCAAACCAACCAAAACGGACTTTCTTTTTTTGTTGGTCATTCACTTCGCTCCAATTAATGATAGCAGCTATTCGGCCTACAATTTCATTGTTTTTGTAGGCAATATAAAAGTAGGCATCGGCATTTTCGAAAGCAGGGTTTTTAGTTTTGTCAAATGTTTCCAATTCATCAGCAATGATTGGCGGAACCCAGTATTTATTGTTTTTGTATAAGGAAAAAGGGAATTTTATATAATCTGTTAATTCGCTTTTTGTTTTTGCTTCTTTTATTGTAATCATTATTATTTAAGGTGTAGTTTCTATTTCGTCTTTACGTTTTTTACTGGCTTTTGATTTCGCTTTTGATTGAGTTTTATCACCGCTGTCAATACTCATTCTTACTTCTTTATAATTAGCGTCATAACGCCAAGAAAAACCTAATCCTCCATAAAGAATGGAAGGGGTGTTTTTGAAATTAGTGCTTATTGAGGCATCAATTTGCATGTCTTTATTCAATAAATAAGCAGCTCCTCCACGTACAATAGCGTCACTGTAAAAATCACTTTTGAATCCCTGATTTTCTACAAAACCGGACCATTTATCATTAAATCCTTTTGTTAAAGTTAATACATAACCATAACTGGGATAGTCAGTTGTTATATAATCAGCAATAATATTGGTAACAAAAACCCATGTTCCATCACCCAAATGATTTTGTGTGATCAGCATGATTTTTGGGGATATACTGGATTTAAGGGAAAAAGAATACGGATTGTTTGCCATAGTAAAATTGGCTCCTGCAAATACTGAAACAGCAGGGATTAATTGATGCCAATTGAAAGCGTGGTTGGCTTTCCAACTGTAAATATTTACCTTTTTTTCATAATTTTTAAATGGATCGTAAATTAGATATTTAGCTCCTAAAACGGTTTGCTTTAACGCGGATCTGTTAGAGTTATTGAATAATGTGGTGAATTGCTCGTGTTGGTATTGTAAATCAGCTATTAATTCTAGTTTTTCCATGAACAATCCCCATCTTAATGTGGCATCAATCCCAAAACCATTAGCATCATAATTTAATAAATTATGTTTTTCTTTGATGCCGTAAATGCCTGTTTCTATTTGGATTACTGATTTTCCCACTGAAAAGGCTGACATGGTTTCACCTGGTCTGTTAGAGTTGATTTGGTCTGTATGTTGGCCATAATGAATACATGGAATCATAAAAATAGCTGTGGCAAGTAAGATTTTGAATTTGAACATATTAATTTTTTTGGGTTAAAAAGTAATAACGCTTTTCAAATGTACTATATTTTATTATTTATTTAAGAATGATATTTTAATTTTGAATGTTGGATTTGTTAATTTTGCAAAAAATATTTGATTATGCAAACAGCTTCTTTTACGGGTTTTATAGAAACGATATTTTATATTTTGGCTTTCTATTATATTTTTAAATTTTTGGCAAAGTTATTTTTGCCTTTATTAGTTAAGAAAGTAGTTGAGAAAGCAGGACAAAACTTTCAACAGCAACAACAAAATGCCCAAAATAATTCTTGGAAAACAACGCAAAGTAAAGACGAAGTGATTTACAATGCAGCGAATGCCAAAAATCCTCGTGAAACCAAAAAAGTTGGGGATTATGTTGATTACGAAGAAATAGATTAAATTTGCCGTAAAACTAAGATTTCATACTTTAAACCAAACTTTCAAAAATTGAAAATATTAAATAAGTTCTACCCACACGCGCTGGCCATATTTGGTTTTGTACTCATATCTCTAATCTATTTTTATCCTGTATTACAAGGAAAACAAATTTTCCAATCGGATATTGCCCAATATACGGGAATGGCCAAAGAACAAAACGATTTTAGAGCTTCAGATCATGTAGAACCTTTTTGGACAAATTCAGCTTTTGGAGGAATGCCTACTTACCAGTTAGGTGCAAAATATCCACATGATTACATTGGAATTATTGATGATGCGTTACGATTTTTGCCTCGTCCCGCCGATTATTTATTCCTGTATTTCCTTGGTTTTTATGGGTTAATGTTGGTTTTAAAAATTGATCCTTTGAAAGCCTTTTTTGGAGCATTGGCTTTTGGTTTTTCCACTTATTTGATCATTATACTTGGAGTTGGTCATAATGCAAAAGCGCATGCGATTGCTTACATGCCGCTCGTTATTGCCGGTTTTATTTTAGTTTTTCGAAAAAAATACGTTTTAGGTGGTTTACTGACCATGTTTGCCACAGCATTAGAAATTAATGCGAATCACTTCCAAATGACGTATTATTTGTTGATTTTCTTATTGATACTTTCGGGTTATTTTATTTTTCAAGCTATAAAAGAAAAGGAATATAAATCACTTTTATATTCGTTTGGGGTTCTGGCAGTGGCTGGAATATTTGCTTTGGGCGCTAATGCAACTAATTTATTGGCTACGGCAGAATATGCTGATTTTAGTACTCGAGGAAAGAGTGAATTAACCTTCAATCCTGACGGGTCAAAAATGACCAGTAATAGTGCCATGACTCGTGATTATATTACTGAATACAGTTACGGTATCGCCGAAAGTTTTAATCTTATTGCTCCTAGACTTTTTGGAGGTTCTAATAGTGAAGCTCTGGGAACGGATAGTAAGATGTATGATTTTATGATTGGAAAAGGAGTACAAGAAGATCAAGCTAAAGATTTTGTTTCCGGAATGCCTACGTATTGGGGCGACCAGCCAATTGTAGCTGCACCTGCTTATATTGGAGCTATAGTTTTCTTTTTAGGAATTTTGGCTTTGTTTGTTGATGAACGAAAAATTAAATATGTATTTCTTTCAGGTGCTGTTGTAGCATTAATACTTTCTTGGGGTAAAAATTTGCCCGCTTTGACTGACTTTTTTATTGATCATGTTCCTATGTACAATAAGTTTAGAGCAGTTTCTTCGATACAGGTAATTTTAGAATTGTGTTTTCCTGTTCTTGCAATTATGGGATTACAGTCTTTTTTTAAATTAGAAAAAGAGAATTTGAAGCTTCAGAAAAAAGCCTTATTAGAAGCAGGAGTTTTTAGTTTTGGAGTGATTTTAATTTTGTTTTTGTGTAAAAGTTTGTTCAGCTTTTCGGGAGGGAGTGATAGTTATTATCTAGAAAATTACGGACCGGATTTTGTAAGTGCGCTTAAAGAAGACAGAATGAGTTTGTATAGTGCAGACTTATTGCGTTCAGGTTTCTTTATTTTGCTTTCGGCAGGTATTTTATGGTTGTTTATAAAAAATAAATTGGCTCAAAATACAGCGATAATCTTGGTAGGAATTCTAATGATTTTTGACTTGTTTTTTGTCGATAAAAAATATGTTTCGGGTAAAGATTTTGTGAGCGGAAGAGAAGTAGAAGTGCCGTTTCAGGAAACACCTGCGGATGCTCAGATTCTAAAGGACACAACAAATTATAGAGTCTTTGAAGTAAGCGGAAATTTATCAAGTGCAAGAGCCTCTTATTTCCATAAATCTATCGGGGGATATAATGCGGTTAAACCACGAAGAATGCAACAATTATTCGATTATCAAATTGCCAAAAACAATATAGAAATCCTCAACATGCTTGATGTAAAGTATGTAATTCAAACGGATAAAGAAGGAAAAGAATTTCCAACTTCAAATCCTGATACTAATGGAAATGCATGGTTTGTGAGTCAGGTAAAATCAGTCAATTCTGCTGATGAAGAAATGAAAGCATTGGACAGTTTGGATTCTAAAAACGTGGCAATTATAAATCAGAAAGAATTTGAAATTAAAAATAAGGCTTTCGCCAAAGACAGTTCGGCTGCAATAATTTTGGATTCATACAAACCTAATCATTTAAAATACACTTCGCATAATGGGAATGAAGGTTTAGCCATTTTCTCTGAAATCTATTATGGGAAAGGTTGGAATGCTTATATTGATGGTAAATTGACTTCTCATATAAGAGCCAATTATACACTACGAGCACTTGTTATTCCTGCAGGAAAACATACTGTAGAATTCAAGTTTGAACCACAAGTTGTCAAAACAGGAAGTACAATTACACTATTTAGCTCAATAGGAATGCTATTACTATTGATGGGAGGGATTTATTTTGAAAGAAAGAAATCCGTGTAATTAGTAGAGACGCACTGTAGAGACGCACTGCAGTGCCTCTCTACAGTGCGTCTCTGCCATAAAACAAAAAAATCTAAACTTGGAACCAAAGAAACTCTTAATAATTACCTACTATTGGCCACCAGCTGGAGGGCCGGGAGTACAGCGTTGGCTTAAGTTTGTTAAGTATCTACCTGATTTTGGCATTCAGCCGATTGTTTATATTCCGGAGAATCCCACGTACCCAATTGTAGATGAAAAGTTAGTGAAAGAAGTTTCGGATAGCACAATTATCTTGAAACACAAAATCTTTGAACCGTATCAATTGGCTTCTTTTCTTTCGAAAAACAAAACTAAAAAAATCAGTTCAGGAATTATTCCAAATCAAAAAAAACAATCTTTTTTAGATAAATTATTTCTTTGGATTCGTGGCAATCTCTTTATTCCTGATGCACGTGTTTTTTGGGTAAAACCATCGGTTTCTTATTTAGAAAAATATATAATTGAAAATAATATTGATACGATTGTAACTTCTGGGCCGCCTCACAGTTTGCATCTTATTGGATTACAATTAAAACAAAAATTAAATTTAAAATGGTTTGCTGATTTTCGTGATCCTTGGACTACTATTGGCTATCATAAATCTTTGCGATTATCTGATTATGCAGCTAATAAGCACAAAAAGTTAGAACACCAGGTTTTGAATGCTGCTGATACAATTATTGTAACCAGTAAGACTACTAAAACCGAGTTTCAAGCCATTACCAATAAACCAATTGCAGTAATAACTAATGGGTACGATACTGAAAATGTCGAAAAGCAAACATTGGATACAAAATTTAGTTTAGCGCATATTGGTTCTTTTCTTTCAGAAAGAAATCCTTTGATACTATGGGAGAGTTTAGTTGAATTACTTCATGAAATTCCTGATTTTAAATTTCATTTAGAGATAAAATTAATTGGCGCGGTAAGTCAGCAAGTATTGGAAACAATAACTCAATTTGGTTTAAATTTCTATTTGAATAATTTAGGCTACGTTTCCCATACTGAAGCTATTGCACATCAAAGGAAATCACAGGTTTTATTGCTTATCGAAATTAATTCGGAGGATACTAAAAGCATTATTCCGGGGAAATTATTCGAATATATGGTTTCTAACAGGCCTATTATTGCGATTGGCCCAAACGGTTCTGATTTTGCCGAAATTATAACTGAAACCAATACAGGCGTGTTTTTTGATTATTCCGAGAAAGTGAAACTAAAAAGTGTAATTTTGGGTTTTTATAATCAGTTTTTAGAAGGAAAATTACAATCAAATGGAGTAGGTTTACAACGCTATTCCAGAAAAAACCTTACTAAAGAATTATCAAAATTGATCCAATAATAAGGATGAGTTCTTGAAAATTAAAACTTTTTAACCTTAAACTTTAAACTCCTAAAATGGGAATAGTATTAAATCAGTCTTTAAAAAATACGATAATAACTTATATTGGTTTTGGAATTGGCGGGATAAACACCATTTATTTGTATCCTGTTTTTCTTGGAGCAACTTTTTACGGCTTGACTAATTACGTGACTTCTTGTGCTAATGTCATTATGCCGTTGTTTGCCATTGGAATGCAAAATACATTGGTAAAATTTTATTCTCAATATAAAACCGAAGAGGAAAAATCTCGTTTTTTATCTTTTACTGTTTTATTTCCTTTTCTATTAATAATTCCAATGTTATTCATTGGACTTTTCTTTTATGATGAGATTTTATTCTTTTTATCCAAAAAGAATGCAATTGTAAAAAATTATATTTGGCTGATACCATTTATAGGATTGTGTATGGCATATTTCGAAATTTTTTATGCTTGGTTACGAGTACACATGCATTCCGTTTTTGGAAATTTTATTAAGGAAGTAGGTTTGCGATTGTTTTCGTTATTTCTATTAATTGCAGTTTATTATAATTGGCTTACTGTGGAAGGGTTTGTATATGCCACAGCAGGATTGTATTTTTTGGCTTTTTTGGCAACTATGTTTTATGCATTTAGTATTCAGAAACCCACTTTTCAGTTTATAATGCCAGAAAACACAAAAGAAATATTGACATATACTTTTTATATTATTTTGTCAGGAAGTGTTGCTAATTTACTTTTGGATGGGGATAAAATGATTCTTAATCAATATATGCATATCGAAAATATTGCCTTTTATTCTGTTGCTACTTATATTGCATTAGTAATATCAGTCCCAAGTCGTGCAATGCATCAAATTGTGTATCCTATTACTGCACGATTAATGCATGAAAATAAACATGATGAGTTAAATGATTTATATAAAAAAACCTCAATTAATCTACAAGTAGTTGGCGGTTTGGTGATGTTGGGTATTTTTGTTAATATTAATCAGTTATATGAAATGGTGCCTAAAGAATACAGTGGAGGTATTTTGGTTGTTTTTATGATTGGAATCTCTAAATATTTCGATTTGATTTTAGGGAATAATAATGCTATTATTTTCAATACAAAATATTATCGAACGGTTTTGTTTTTGGGTGTCGCATTAGTACTGTTGACCATTGTGCTGAATATGATTTTTATCCCTGTTTATGGGATTATGGGGTCAGCTTTTGCTACATTGTTATCAATAACGTTATATAGTCTTGCCAAATTGCTTTTTGTGGTTAAGCGCCTGGATTTATATCCTTTCACAATTCAAACTTTGCATTCCATCGCAATTACGTTTGTGTTGTTTTTATTGTTTTATTTCTGGAAGTTTCCTTTTCACCCTATAATTAGTATTGGATTAAAATCTGCTTTGGTGACTATTTTATATGTTTATGTCAATTATAAATTTGTTGTTTCTGTTGAAATAAACCAAGTTATAGATAATCTATTGAAAAAGTTTAGAAAGTAGATTCAGAATGATTTTTTTTGTACCAAAAGGCAGTTCAATTCAATTGCTAAAACAATCTTGAATAGTTTTTTTTTATCTATATATGTAATAATCAAAAGTGTTTTTAAAAATATATCTGTCTTAATTGAGTTTTAAACATAAAGTTCAAATTGTACTACTATTTGAAAAATCACTAAAAGTGGGTATTGCATAAACAAGGCATCGCCCTTATTTTTGCAGATAATACTTTAGCAAATATTTAAAAATAATAATAAATAGCTAAAGTAATTTACCCCAATAATTATGCAAAGCAACCAATATATAAAAGAAGAGAGTCTACAAAAATTTTCTAATATTATAGCTAATAAAATTCATGATGGATTTGTTATTACCGAAAAAAATGATTCATTACCATTTGCAGTCTTATCCAAAGATGGAAAAGCAGTAGATCACAGTTTCAATTTTTTACTTTGTTGTGTTACTTTGGGTTTATGGTCCGTAGCTTGGATTTATTTAACGCGCGTTTC
>JBJOQF010000338.1:0-7260 GCA_046050185.1 Bacteroidota bacterium | reverse complement strand
GCCATCCTCGCACTGCAGTTAAAAAAGAAAAAGGCTCTAAAGGGATTAATCTCGATATTGTTCGTATAATAATACTTTTCATATTTGGTTTTGAACCATCATGCTTTACAACTAGTGTTTTAGTAAAATATTTAGCGAAGGTTCTGGAGAAATACATTTCGGTAAGTCCGTAGTAAAAAAAAAAGATAATAAGCCCAAAAAAGAAGCTTTCGATTGGGCTCAATGATTTGACCCAATTCAGCGCAGCATAACTATTAGTCAAATCTCCAATTATAATTATGGTAGTGGCAATAGTGATTTCAATAACATAAACAATCAATACATCGATAATGAAATTCAGGAGACGCTGGCTTTTGGAAGCCAATAAATCATCTGTAACAGTAAATTTTTTATTTTCCATAGTAGTTCGTATAAAAAATGATTACTCGTAATGATAACTATCTCAAATATAGTGAATTATTAGCAAATTTAAGAAGCAAATTCTTGATATTTTAGCCCTGATTACTTCACTTAACTTTTATTTTAATTGGAGTTCAGTGAACTTGGTTTGCAGTGAAAATCCTTTTTATTTTTTCTTTAAAAATAAAAAGATTGTAACAAAAAGCGGGACACGAGCAAAGCGAACTGACGAAGTAAATAGCTCCAAAAAAAAAGCAGTTATCATTACAATAACTGCTTGAGATTCTCCTTTGTCAAAATGACAAAAAAATTATTTATTCTGATTCTCGATCAAAAATCAAAAATCGTTAATCTTCATTCTAAAATCCTTATGACCCGCACATTTCACATTCGTCTGGACCAGCATTTTTAGCAAGTTCAATCATTGTTCTATATTCTTCAGCGGTCATTTCTACTTGTTCCGCTACTACAGGAACAGCGATTGGTTGCTCTTTAATCTCGATTGGCTCCGCTTTTTTATCATTGTTCAATGTAAATTTAATCGCATCTACCGCAGCTTTTGTTCTTAAATAATACATTCCTGTTTTTAATCCGGATTGCCAAGCATAGAAATGCATCGATGTCAATTTAGAATAATTGGCATTTTGCATGAATAAGTTCAATGATTGTGATTGATCCACAAAATAACCACGTTGACGTGACATATCGATGATATCTTTCATTGACATTTCCCAAACAGTTTTGTACAATTCTTTCAAATCTTGTGGAATATTCAGCGCTTGAACTGAACCGTTATTTCGCATTAATTCTTGTTTCAATGTTTCGTTCCACAAACCACGTTCCACTAAATCGTGCAACAAGTGTTTGTTCACTACAATAAATTCTCCCGAAAGTACTCTTCGGGTGTAAATATTAGAAGTATAGGGTTCAAATGCTTCGTTATTACCCAAGATTTGAGAAGTCGAAGCGGTAGGCATTGGTGCTACTAACAATGAGTTTCTCACTCCGTGTTCCATCACTTCTTTTCGCAATGAAGCCCAGTCCCAACGACCGGATAATTCCTCATCTTTCATTCCCCACAAATTGTACTGAAATTCTCCTTGTGACATTGGTGAACCTTCAAAAGTAGAATAAGGCCCTTCTTCTTTAGCCATTTCCATCGAAGCAGTAACGGCTGCAAAATATAAAGTTTCAAAAATTTCTTGATTCAGTTTTTTAGCTTCGTCGCTCGTAAATGGCAAACGCAACATAATAAAAGCATCCGCTAATCCTTGTACTCCAAGACCAACTGGCCTGTGACGCATATTTGAATTTTCGGCTTCTTTTACCGGATAATAATTTCTGTCAATAACTTTATTCAAGTTTCTCGTTACGCGTTTGGTAACGCTGAACAACAAGTCGTGATTGAATTTTTTGTTTTCCACAAACATTGGCAACGAAAGTGAAGCCAAGTTACAAACCGCGATTTCATCTGTAGATGTGTATTCCATAATCTCCGTACACAAATTCGAAGAACGAATTGTACCTAGATTTTTTTGGTTTGATTTTCTGTTAGCTGCATCTTTGTACAACATATAAGGTGTTCCAGTTTCGATTTGCGATTCTAGAATTTTCTCCCACAATTCATGTGCTTTGATAGTTTTTCTACCTTTTCCACGTTTTTCGTAATCAATGTACATCGCTTCAAATTCTTCCCCATACACATCATACAATCCCGGACATTCATTAGGACACATCAACGTCCAATAACTGTCTTCTTGTACACGTTTCATGAACAAATCCGAAGTCCACATCGCAAAGAACAAATCTCTAGCACGCATTTCTTCCTTTCCAGTATTCTTTTTCAAGTCCAGGAATTCAAAGATATCCGCATGCCAAGTTTCGATATAAATAGCAAAACTTCCTTTACGTTTTCCACCACCTTGATCTACATAACGCGCCGTGTCATTGAAAACACGCAACATAGGAACAATCCCATTAGACGTTCCATTAGTTCCACGAATATAAGAACCCGTTGCTCTTACATTGTGAATAGAAAGTCCTATTCCGCCAGCTGATTGAGAGATTTTAGCCGTTTGTTTCAACGTGTCATAAATCCCGTCAATACTATCATCTTGCATCGCCAAAAGGAAACAGGAAGACATTTGAGGTTTTGGAGTTCCGGCGTTGAACAATGTTGGTGTTGCATGCGTAAAGAATTTTTTCGACATTAAGTCGTAGGTTTCTATTACTGATTTCAAATCACCTAAGTGAATCCCGACAGACACACGCATCAACATATGTTGCGGACGTTCTACTATTTTACCGTTTATTTTTAGCAAATACGATCTTTCCAAGGTTTTAAAACCAAAATAATCGTAGTTGAAATCTCTATTGTATATAATATGTGAGTCTAAAAACTCCGCATTATCCATAATCACTTTATGTACTTCCTCAGAAAGTAATGGAGCATATTGACCGTTTCTTGGGTTTACATAATTGAACATATCATTCATCGTTTCTGAGAATGATTTTTTTGTATTCGAATGTAAATTTGAGATTGCAATACGAGCAGCTAATTGAGCATAATCCGGATGCGCAATAGTCATTGATGCAGCTGTTTCGGCAGCAAGATTATCTAACTCAGATGTCGAAACACCATCATAAAGCCCTTCAATTACTCGCATTGCCACTTTCACAGCATCAACTAAATCATTCAAACCATAGCATAGTTTTTTAATTCTATCTGTGATTTTGTCGAACATTACCGGCTCTTTGTGGCCATCTCTTTTTACTACGTACATACTTTTGTTTGTTTTTTAAAACAGAAAATCCCTTCGCTGTTTTTCGTTATTTGTATTATTTTTTTGGAGCTATTTCCAGCTATCCATTACAATCTTTTTATTTTTTAAAGAAAAAAAATAAAAAGGATTTCCACTACTATCTGGGCTATCACTACAGTAGCATGAAGAAATTCAGTATAATCCAACCATTAAGACAAAATAAATCGCAATGGTTCGATAAAAATTAAAATTTAAAAATCTGCGTCAAAACTAATTTTCTGAGCATCTTCATCCGTATTCATTACTCCTGACTTTTGATATTCAGCAACTTTCTTTTCAAAGAAGTTTGTTTTCCCTTGAAGTGAAATCATATCCATAAAATCAAACGGATTTGAAGTATTGTATTCTCTGTTGCAACCTAATTCCACTAATAATCTATCCGCAACAAATTCTAAATATTGTGTCATTAACACTGCATTCATCCCTATTAAACTCACAGGAAGCGACTCAGTGATAAATTCTCTTTCAATATTCAATGCATCAACAATAATCTCTCTAATTCTCTCTTTCGGCACTTTATTAATCAAATGGTGATTGTGTAAATGCACCGCAAAATCACAATGTACTCCTTCATCACGAGAAATCAATTCGTTAGAAAACGTCAATCCTGGCATTAACCCACGTTTTTTCAACCAATAAATGGAACAAAACGCTCCCGAAAAGAAAATTCCTTCCACGGCTGCAAAAGCAATCAATCGCTCCGCAAACGAATCGGATTCGATCCATTTCAAAGCCCAGTCTGCTTTTTTCTTAATCGCCGGAAAAACATCTAAAGCATTGAATAACTCATCTTTCTCTGCTTCATCTTTCACATAAGTATCAATCAACAACGAATACGTTTCGCTATGAATGTTTTCCATCATGATTTGAAAACCATAAAAGAATTTTGCTTCAGCATACTGCACTTCGTTTACAAAATTCTCAGCAAGATTTTCGTTTACAATTCCGTCAGAAGCAGCAAAAAAAGCAAGAATGTGTTTTACAAAATAACGTTCCTCATCAGAAAGTTTATTATTCCAGTCATTTAAATCTTGTGACAAATCAATTTCTTCAGCAGTCCAGAAACTGGCCTCCATTTTCTTATACCATTCCCAAATATCATGATGTTTGATAGGAAAAATTACGAAACGATTTTTGTTTTCTTGTAAAATTGGTTCAACTTGCGCCATTATAATTGTTTGTTTTTTTGAGATTTTAACGAAATTTTTTGCATTCTGGGGATTACAAAGATTGTGAAATATTGCCAAAATTAAAAGTCAAACTTATTCACAATCGGACCTAGTTTTTAACAAATAGAAAAAATAGTACCAATTTCACGAAAAACATAAAATACTGAATATAAGCGATTTAAAATTTAAAAAAAACGCAAAGTACCGTAAAATATAGGATTTTAAAATCAGAAAACAATAAAAATTATTTATTTTTTAGATTTATTTTTTCATGTCCGAAGCCACTTTTTCAAGCTCTGCATACCAGTCTTCTCCAAACTTTCTAATCAATGCTTCTTTGACAAATTTATAAACAGGAACTTCGAGTTCCTGACCTAAAGAACAGGCCGCATCACAAATATCCCACTTGTCATAATTGACAGCGGCAAACTCCGTAAAATCTTTCACTCGAATAGGGTATAAATGACAAGAAACTGGTTTTTTCCAATCAATTATTCCTTGATTGTACGCTTGTTCGATACCACAAAGTGCTGTTTTACCGTCAAAAATCACGTAAGCACAATCTTTATTATCAATCAGTGGGGTTTCAAGATCTCCATCAGTTCCTTTTACCCAAGTCCCTTGCGTTTCAATAGCGTCAATTCCTTGTTTACGAAGAAACGGTTTTACTTTAGGATAGATTTCTTCTAATATCTTAGTTTCCTCAACGCTCAATGGAGCTCCAGCATCGCCATCTACACAACAAGCTCCTTTACAGGCTGACAAATTGCAAACAAAATCTTTTTCGAGTATGTCTTCTGAGACGATGGTTTTTCCTAATTGAAACATTCTTTTGAGCTACTGTGATTATAAAGTGCAAAGGTAGTCAAAGTAAATTGTATTTTTTTAGATAAAAACCAACTTTAACTTTCAATCCAAAACAACCGTTAAATCATTCACAACAAACTAAAATTGAGCACAATAGAAAGAATATTCGTAAAAACAATTGACTTTTAATAATCTTAAAAAAACGTACAAATAAATCGCAATACCATTCTATTTTATCCAATAACGAGACGAAAAGTTTAACTTTGTAAATAAAAAGCTATGATAGAATTTGACATCAGAGAAATTATTACCGTAAGCATGGTTCTTTTTGCTGTAATTGATATTATTGGAAGCATTCCTATTATCATTGATTTAAGAGCAAAATTTGGCCATATTGAATCTGAAAAAGCATCTTTGGCTTCTGGAGCAATTATGATTGTCTTTCTTTTTATAGGAGAAGAATTTTTAAATCTGATTGGGATTGATGTTCATTCCTTTGCTGTGGCTGGATCTTTTGTCTTGTTTTTTCTAGCACTGGAAATGATATTAGGCATTCGATTGTATCGAGATGAAGCAGCTAGTTCTGCCTCAATTGTTCCTATAGCATTCCCACTTGTTGCCGGTGCAGGAACCATGACCACTTTATTATCCTTGAAAGCAGAATTTCAAACGATCAATATTATCGTTGCCATTATTTTAAATATCATTCTCGTATATATCGTTTTGAAATCCTCGGCTAAAATCGAACGAATGTTGGGCGAAAACGGTCTTGGAGTCATCCGCAAAACTTTTGGAGTAGTACTTCTGGCCATTGCTGTTAAATTATTCGCTGCTAATGTTAAAGGTTTGTTTGTCTAAAATAAATTTTCATAAATTTACCCCATAACGCAATAAATATAAAATAATTTGATTTTATTTGGACTTAAATTTCCCAAAAAAAGTATCTCTGGACATCTATTTTATATTAAAAACAAAAAAACTTATGAAAATCTTTACTAACATTTTGATATTTTTAGCAGTTGCTCTAATTATCTTTAATATTACACGTCTTGATTTTAAGCATCTATTTCAAGGTGAAAGCATGTACGCTCTAATTGGTGTTGCAGCTTCATTTTGCGCCATTCTGATTCTTGTAATCTTTAGAATGTCGAAAGAAATTGAAAAGAAAATGCATGACTAATATGTTTGACACTCTAATTATTGGTGGCGGTGTTTCCGGAATGTCATGCGCGCTCGTTTTGGGTTCTGCAAAAAACAAATCTTTTGTTGCTGATAAAAAAATTGGTATTTTCACTCATCAAAAAACATCTGCCCTGCAAGACGCATTGTTTAATAATGCTTATGGAATCGCTGCGGGCAAATTAGGTTCTGAATTATTGACTGAGAGTGTACAACATCTTTCAGAAACCTATCCACACATTACACAAATTCCGAATGAAAAAGTGCTGAAAATTGAAGGCATGTTTCCTGAATTTACCGTGACTACAAACAAGAGTTCTTACAAAACTAAAACAATCATCATAGGCATTGGTTCTGCAAATACTTTTGCAATAGACGGATTAATGGATTATGTAGAACCACATCAAAAAGCACTTCCCGAAAAACAAAGAATCCAACTCAAAAATAGTGACCACAAAGTTACTGACGGGATTTACGTCATAGGGACTTTAGCCGGCTGGAGAAGCCAATTGGCAATTGCTGCCGGAAGTGGCGCTGCCGTTGCTACTGATATTCTCACTTTATGGAATGGTGGCGTGCAAACACATTGTCACGATAGTATTAGATAATATTTTTTAGACTAACCTTATTGTTTCAAAACTGTTTTAATCATCGCGTCTTCTTTGAATACAATTTCATAATAATACTTTTCCCCATACAATTGTCTGGCAAATTCTGCAGCAACATACCGTTTTACTAACGACTTGCTTTTTCCAAATTTCAAATCCAATCCGTTATCGAAAATATATTTTTGAAACGAATTGAAATACACATCCGTTCCACTCATCTTAGTCATGAATTGTTGAAAAGTCAAGCCTTTAAAAGCATTTCTATTTTTGTCTAAT
>JBJOQF010000337.1:0-3508 GCA_046050185.1 Bacteroidota bacterium | reverse complement strand
ATGCTGAATTTATGGTAGCGTTCAAAAATTTGATGGTCTGTATAACAAGTGATTTGGTTTTCTTCGTCAATAAATCCTTGGTACAAAGGCAAAACAACGGTATGGTATTGTTTTCTAATATTTTCCGAATTCGCCTCGTCCAACGTTTCAAAAATATCATGAAAACGTTTGGCTTGGGCATCATTGGAACAAAATAAATAATTTATGTAACCGTTGAAATGATTTTCATTCAAATTATTCAACAACAAATCAAACTGTTTGTTGAATGATGGTTGCGGCTGAATGTGGTATTCGAATTTTTTGGTGGTTCTAAAAATGGCTTTACTTCGTCCGTTCGCTGTCGCTCGGGTCGGACTCAATTCCACAATAGAGAAATCCAGCGCTCTTTTTATAAACTCGGTTTGATTCAAGAACAATTGTTCCGGCGTCGAACGTTTTATTTCCTGTGACAATTTTGCGAAAGCTTCTTCGGCTTTGCCAAATTGTTTGTCTAATTGCGATAAAAAATATTCGGTATTCTGGATAAAAATTACCGTTTTCTCCGAAATATAATCCAAGAAACTTTCTCGGTTTTCCTGAAAAACTTTGTTTTCCACATTGGGGATTATCGTAATTTTCTTCTGTTGTAAAATCGACAATTGGGTCGCAACATCAAAACTACGGATGCTCTCTACTTCATCCCCAAAAAACTCAATTCGGTACGGATTATCATTCGAAAACGAAAACACATCGACAATTCCTCCGCGAACCGAAAATTCTCCGGGTTCCGTAATAAAATCAACTCTTTTGAATTCGTATTCAAACAATACTTCATTGATAAAATCAATAGAAATTTTATCTCCAACACTTACTTTCAACGTGTTTTTATCCAATTCTTTTCGGGTCACCACTTTCTCGAATAATGCTTCGGGATAGGTGACAATAATCGCCGGTTTTTTACGGGAATTGATTCTGTTGAGGACTTCGGCGCGAAGCAAAACATTGGCATTATCCGTTTCTTCTCCCGAAGTCTCGGGATGGTACGGACGACGATACGAGCCGGGATAAAACAAAACATCCTGCTCACCAACCATCTGTTCTAGGTCATTCAAATAATAAGCGGCTTCTTCTTTATTGCTGAAAACAATCAAAAAAGGAAGTTCCGATTTCTTAAAAACAGAACGAATTACAAAAGAAAGTGCCGATCCAAGTAAACCCGAAAGGTGCATTTTTACTTGATTATTTTCTAATAAACGAGTAACTATTTGCTGGGTTTTAGGTGCATTATCGTAGGTATTATATAAAGCTTTTTTACTCAACGCGTGGTAGATTTGGGTCGATTGGTGTATTAGGGATTGCTCTTGCAGTATCCATCATTTTCAATAAGTCAGATTCTCCTTCTTCAACAGGGATTTTGCTTTTTTCTACAATTTTGTCCATTTGTCTTTGTAAGGAAACCAATTCTAAATTAATTTCAGCAACTAAGTGCGTCACTTTTTTATCCGGGATATTATCCAAATGAATGAATAAATCGAGCAATCGTACTTTAGTGATTAAGGTAGAAATTCTACTTTTTATCTGAGGTTTACTGAAATCATAAGGAATATTTTCATTCAAAGCCATTGCTTTTTTAGAAAGTTCTTTCGATTTTTGTTGAAAAGCACCAATGGTTTTCTTGGGTTTTTGAGCTAATTCAGCCAAAAACATACGCAATTCGTTCCAGGTAGCGATGCTTTTTTCTGAAGCCTCAGTTATAGGTGTGTCATAAAAAACCCAGCCTTTCTCTATGTTTTTAAATATGATTTCTCTTTTTTTGATCTCTTTCTTATTTTCGGCCATGCGTTTTTGATTATCATCTTGGCACGAAAACAAAATGAAAGCCAGAGAAAATAAGACCGCTATATTGTATTTCATGTGTAGCTATTTATTATTTTTTAATGGTCCCTGTAATTCACATACCTCTTCCATCCAGTTAGCATAAAATTGCTGTTATGCTGATTTCATTTGAAATTTCATTAAAGTACAAAGTTACAAAGTAAATTCACAATTACGAATTCCAGCATAGGAATAACAATCTAATATTGCTGAAGCTATTTTTATGTTTTAAAAAACAAAAATTAAGAATTACGTCCTCCTTTTTAACGTTGTTTTAATAAATTTATAACATTTTATACGAAATTTGTGTTATTTGTAAAAACGTTATCTTTGTATTTCAAAACAGACCAAATGAGTACTAAAATATTGATTATCGGCGCTTGTGGGCAAATTGGAACGGAACTTACCCATAAATTGCGAAAAATATATGGGACAGAAAACGTAATTGCTTCTGATATTCGAAAACTAAATAATGACGTTGTCAACTCAGGTCCTTTTGAAGTGGTAAATGCGCTTGATTTTAATCAGATTGAGCATCTTGTAGAGATTCATCAAATCGATGAAATCTATCTTATGGCAGCATTACTATCGGCTACAGCGGAGAAAAATCCAGCTTTTGCTTGGGACTTAAATATGAATTCCTTGTTTCATGTTTTGAATTTGGCGAAAGCAAAAAAAATAAAAAAGATATTCTGGCCTTCCAGTATTGCTGTTTTTGGCCCAACGACTCCTAAAGAAAACACACCACAATACACCATTATGGAACCTTCAACGGTTTATGGAATCAGTAAACAAGCGGGTGAAAGATGGTGTGAATACTACCACAATATTTTTGGCGTTGATGTGCGAAGCATCCGTTATCCCGGTTTAATTAGCTGGTCTACACCTCCCGGTGGCGGAACTACAGATTATGCCATAGCTATTTTTCACAAAGCACTTTCAGATACAACATACGAATGCTTTTTATCCTCCGAAACTAAAATGCCAATGATGTATATGGAAGATGCTATTGCTGCAACCATACAAATTATGCGGGCACCAGTGGAACAAATAAAAATTCATTCTTCTTATAATCTGGCCGCAATGAGTTTCACACCAACAGAAATTGCTTCCGAAATTAAAAAACACATCCCTGAATTTACTGTTACTTACAAACCTGACTTTCGTCAAAAAATAGCCGATAGCTGGCCGGCAAGTATTGATGATTCTGAAGCCAGAAACGATTGGAACTGGAAACACAAATTTGATTTGGAATCCATGACCAAGGATATGTTGAAAAATTTGAGCGCTGAAAAATAAAATTTATTCTTTAAAATAAAAAAGGGCCTAGCTTAAAACCAGGTCCTTTTGGGTTAAATGAAAATCACTTTATTTCATAAATATTATTCGCTTGTTTCACATCGGCCATTAGTCCGCTTGGGTCAATGGTGATTTTCTTTATAGTCGGTTTTAGTTTAGAAATCGTAAACTCGTAAGTAGGATGAGCCCAAGTCCAATCATTCAAAACTGTTCTTTTTACTGCCGGATTCGGATTTTCTTTTTCAAAACTCATCATACGTAGTGGAATGTAGAAACTTTCTGTTGTTCCATCTGTATATTCCACAGTTAAATCAATGGGCATCGGCATTCTACCAATTCTTTCTAAAGTAACAAC
>JBJOQF010000336.1:0-6038 GCA_046050185.1 Bacteroidota bacterium | reverse complement strand
CATTTGTGGCCGCATACCTTACCAAAGGTTTTCCATCATTACGTTCAAAATGGTTTCTTGAACATAAAAAGTGGGTGAAAATCATACCTCGTGACGCTTACACGTATTTAGAATATCATTTCTACGATAAAAAAGAAAATGTTATTATAGAATAAATCAAAACCGCCTTTCGTGAGATTGGCGGTTTTTTTATGCGTTATTGCTATCTAGGACAGCGCTTTTAGAGGTGACATAGTTTGATTTCGCCTGATTTATCTAAATCATCACATTGCTAACATTAGTTTTACGATTTGATTTGATTTTTATAATATTTAATTTCTATTAAGATTACAGTAACCGGTTAATTTTGTAAAATATTTTTTTTTAAAATGAATACATTTTTTTCCTTACTATCTAAAAACAGTCTGTTTTACAAACTCAATTTACTGTTGATAATTTCTATTGTTGTTCTTTTGTGCGTTTTTTCAAGAACAGAAGGTTTTATTTTATTAAATAGTTATCACACACAAAATCTAAAAATCTTCTTTCAGAATATTACTTTTTTAGGAGATGGCATGTTTACTTTTTTAGTTAGTTCAGTAATTCTCGTTTTTTTTAAAAAGCATAGAAAACTAGCTTTACTTCTTGTCCTGGCTTATTTAATCTCAGGTTTATTTTCCCAGATTTTCAAAACAATTATTACATCACCTAGGCCAAGTGTCTATTTTGCATCCCATAAATATAAATTCTATTTAGATACTTTTGTGAACAGCAGAGTTGGTTTTCGTAGTTTTCCTTCTGGTCATTCCGCTTCTGCCTTTGCAATGGCTACCATTTTTTCTACTTATTTTACAAGAAAACGCATTACTGTTTTTTCATTGGTATTTGGGATTTTAATAGGGTATTCCAGAATATATTTAGCCCATCATTTTTTAATAGATGTATTAGGCGGCGCTTTGATAGGGATTTTATTTGCTACTCTATCTATCGTTTGGTATGAAACAATTAGTTTAAAAATTATCAAAATAGTCACCAAACAAGGTCGTTTACTCCTAAAACCTTGGAACAATACTTTTCCGAACTCTTCAATAACCAACTGATAGATGCATTTCATTAAATTCATAAAATTTGGATTGGTTGGTTCCACAGGTCTTGTAATTGATTTTTGTATTACTTGGTTTTGTAAAGAAAAATTACGACTAAATAAATATGTTTCTAACTCATTGGGATTTTCATTTGCGGTTGTAAATAATTACATTCTCAACAGATATTTTACTTTTCACAATAGCGACAATCATGTTACATCTCAGTTTCTTAGTTTTTTAATTATTTCAATTATAGGTTTCTTATTAAATACAATTTTGCTTTATTTACTTCAAAAAAACACTAAAATAAATTTTTACATATGCAAAGTAATAGTTACTATTATTGTGATAATTTGGAATTTTAGTGCCAACTCACTGTATACCTTTAAACTATAATGATAGAAAAGTATAAGCTGTTTTTACTGATATTTATCGTGACTTTAATTCGGTGCATTACTGCATCTACAATAGGGCTTGGCAACGATGAAGTTTATTATCTTACTTATGCCCAACATTTACAATGGAATTATTTCGACCATCCCCCTATGGTTGCCTTACTTATCAGATTGACAACACTCAATTTATTTTTTACAAACGAACTTTTCATTCGTTTAGGCTCTATTATTTTAGCCGGAGTTAACACCTATTTAATATATACTATTTGCAAAAATATAAAAAATGAAAAAGCAGGTTTTATCGCCGCTTTATTGTTTACAGGTTCTTTTTATTCGAGTATAATTGCAGGTGTTTTTATTATGCCTGATTCCCCTCAATTATTTTTTTGGATAATCTGTATTTCTTTGCTTATCAAAATTATATCAGCAACCAAAACGGATAAAAATCTAAATTATAATCTTTTACTTTTTGGATTAATTGCTGGCTTGTGTATTATGAGTAAGATACATGGTGTGTTTTTATGGTTTGGTTTTGGATTGTATGTTTTATGTTATCAAAGACTCTTACTAACTAATAAATACCTCTATTTTTCTGCTTTAATCACTGGAATAATTATTTCACCTATATTAATCTGGAATATTGATAATCATTTCATTACCTATACTTTTCACAGTAATAGAGTTTCCATTAATAGAGGTATTAATCCCAACAGTTTTTTTAGAGAACTTTTTGGAGGTGTTTTTTACAATAACCCTATTAATTATTTTTTGTTTATTATTTCAATAATTGCTCTTTGGAAAAAGAAAATCAATATCTCAGCGCCAATAAAAAGAATACTTCTTTTATTAAGTATCCCATTAATTTTTTTACTGCTTTTTGTTTCATTGTTCAGAGATACGTTTCCACATTGGTCCGGACCGGCATATATAGCATTAATTATCCTTACTGCTTGTTACCTTGCTGATGAATTTCAAACTATAAAAAATAAAAATCTAAGAGTGTACAAATTAGTAATTTCTTCTTGTATTTTTATATTAGTAATAACAATTTCCGGCATACTGTTAATCAATTACTTTCCTGGCACGATTGGGAATAAAAAAGAAAAATCGTTTGGCAAAGGGGATGTAACATTAGACATGTACGATTGGAAGTTCTTTAAGAATGAATTTGAAAAAATATATAAAAAAGACATTCAATTAGGAAAAACGAAAACCACTTTTATCATTAACAATAAATGGTTTCCAGGTGCGCATATCGATAATTATATTGCGCAACCGTTGCATTTAGATTTTATTGCTTTGGGGAAACTGGAGGATATTCACACCTATGGATGGTTAAACACATACAGAAAGAAACTAAAATACGGCGATGACGCCTATTTTATTACAGTTTCCAATAATTTTAGCAATCCGCAGGAACAATATAAAATGAGGTTTAAAAAAATTAATAAGCCAGTAATCATAAGACAATTCAGGAGTAAAAAGCATGTTAGAAATATGCTTGTTTATTTGCTTGAAGGGTATAAAACAAAATAACTGTTCTAATTATTTTCTTTTCTCGACAAAAAAACGCTTCATCAACTCCGAAGCTTCTGTAGCCATTACACCTGAAACAACAGTAGTTTTAGGATGCAATTGCGTTCCCATTTTTACAAAACCTCGATTTTCATCGGTTGCACCAAAAACAATTTTCGAAATTTGGCTCCAATACAAAGCACCGGCGCACATTTGGCAAGGTTCCAATGTCACATAAAGTGTGCAACCTATTAAATATTTCCCTCCGAGATAATTAGCTGCGGCAGTTATGGATTGCATTTCAGCATGAGCAGTAACATCGTTGAGTAATTCGGTTAAATTATGACTCCTGGCTATCACTTTATTATCAACAACAATAATAGCGCCAACAGGTATTTCGCCTTTTTCAAAAGCCATTTCGGCTTCCTGCAAAGCTTTTTTCATAAAATATTCGTCAGTGAAAGGATTTATCATAGTTACAAAAATAAGAATTCAATTCGTACATTTGCTTCATGTCAGATAATTTACTTTCAAACATAAATAACCCAACCGATTTACGCTTGATCGACGAAGTTCAACTTCCTCAAGTTGCTCAAGAGTTACGCGATTTCATTATTGACATTGTGGCTGTAAAAGAAGGACATCTCGGTGCCAGTCTTGGCGTTGTAGAACTTACCATTGCTTTGCATTATGTTTTTGACACACCAAACGATTTATTGATTTGGGATGTTGGCCATCAAGCCTACGGACATAAAATACTGACAGGCAGAAGAGAAAATTTTCATACCAACAGGCAATTGGGCGGTATTTCCGGTTTTCCAAAAAGAAGTGAGAGTATTTATGATACATTTGGCGTAGGCCACTCCTCTACTTCTATTTCGGCAGCTTTAGGAATGGCGATTGCTTCCAATTTGAAAGGCGATTTCAACAAACAACACATTGCAGTTATTGGGGATGCTTCCATTGCATCAGGAATGGCTTTTGAAGGCTTGAATCACGCCGGAGTTACCGATGCTAATTTATTGGTAATTCTGAATGATAATGCTATTGGCATTGATCCAAGTGTGGGCGCTTTGAAACAATATCTCACCGCCGTAAAAGAAGGAAAAAACCCAAGACAAAACAACATGATCAAGTCCTTGAATTTTAATTATTCAGGACCAATAGACGGACATGATATTTTTGCAGTAATCATGGAATTAAAACGATTACAAAAAATAAAAGGTCCAAAATTCCTCCATGTTATCACCACAAAAGGAAAAGGATTGCAACAAGCTGAAGAAAATCAGGTGAAATATCATGCCCCAGGAAAATTTGATGCCAACACAGGTGAAATCCATATAAAACCCGAAGAAAATTTACCTCCAAAATACCAAGATGTTTTTGGCTTGACCCTATTAGATTTAGCAAAAAAGAACGAAAAAATTATTGGAATTACACCTGCAATGCCGTCAGGAAGCTCCTTGAAATTCATGATGGATGCTTTCCCAAAACGCGCTTTTGATGTAGGAATTGCTGAACAACACGCAGTGACTCTAGCAGCTGGAATGGCGACACAAGGCATGACTGTTTTTTGCAATATTTATTCTACTTTTTTACAAAGAGGCTATGATCAAGTGATTCATGACGTGGCTATACAAAACCTCCCGGTAATTTTTTGTTTAGACAGAGCTGGTTTAGTGGGAGAAGACGGCGCGACACATCACGGCGTTTTCGATTTGGCTTATTTGCGATGCATTCCCAATATGATTGTTTATGCACCAAGAAATGAAATAGCCCTGCAAAACATTCTATTTACAGCACAATTAGGATTAAATCATCCCATAGCAATTCGTTATCCGCGTGGCCGTGGTGTTATTACTGATTGGCAAAATCAGTATCTTGGAAAGTATAAAAAAATAGAAATCGGAAAAAGTATTTGCATAAAAGAAGGTGCAAAAGTAGCCGTTTTATCTAATGGAACAATTGGAAACAATGTTACTTTGGCTATAGGCAAAATGCAATATCCAGAAACAATTGCGCATTACGACTTTCCTTTTGTTAAACCATTAGATATAAATGCCTTACACTCTATTTTTACTAAATTTAAAACTATAATCACAATAGAAGATGGCGTTGTCAAAGGTGGCTTTGGAAGTGCAATTCTCGAGTTTGCATCCGAGAATAATTATTCTTCAAACATAACTGTTCTTGGTATTCCTGATGAATTTATCGAACAGGGAACTGTTACCGAATTACAACAATATTGCAAAATTGACGTTAAAAGTCTTCAAATACTTTTTTCGACTTATTAAAATATTTATTTTACAACTTTAAACTTAATATGGTTTTATGAAATTACTGTCTCACGCCATACTTCTCTTTTTACTGACAATTTCTATAAATAGTTTTTCTCAAGAAACACCAATACCTCCCATAATAGCCGAACTTACTCCTACAACTACACTTCTAAAAGTAACTACATTCGAACCTTTGACTGTAACACTAAAAATACATCCACCAATCCCTATAATTACAGTATCTCCTTGGACAAAAAAAAATAGTTTAGGTTTGTACCTCTCTGAAATTGCTTTTGTTAATTGGAGCGCAGGTGGAACAAGCTCTATATCAGGATTGATTAAAGGCGATTTTTCAAGAATTTATGTCAAAAAAAATCGCAAATGGGTAAACGAACTTGTTATTCGATATGGTTTAAATAAACAAGATGGAATCGAAGTAAGAAAAACCGAAGATGTAATACGATTTAATTCCTCATTTGGTTATCGAAACGACACCATTTCAAATTGGTACCACACTGCAAAATTTAACTTCAACTCTCAATTTTCAAATGGTTATTCGTATCCAAATAAAGAAATTGCCATATCAAAACCTTTAGCTCCAGCATATGCATTTATGGGGATGGGAGCTGAAAACACCAATAAAGATAAAAATAGAATTTTCTATATTTCCCCTTTTACATTTAAAACAACATTAGTTTTAGATCAAAAATTAGCCAATCAAGGTGCTTTTGGTGTTGAAAAAGCTACTTATGACAGTAATGGAGTTTTAATTTCTGAAGGAAAAA
>JBJOQF010000335.1:0-6533 GCA_046050185.1 Bacteroidota bacterium | reverse complement strand
CTGGAATCCGTTTTGGTTTGAAACCAAAAATTCATGTCAACCAGTTTAATTCTATTGGAGGAATTCAGGCTGGAATAAAATACAACGCTCTTTCTGTGGATCATCTTGAAATTATGACAGCTGAAGATATTAATGCCTTAAAGAATACAGAAACAATGCCCGTAGCTTTACCATCTTGTTCTTATTTCTTGGGTATTCCTTATACTCCGGCAAGAGAAATGATAACTGCAGGACTTCCATTGGCATTAGCAACGGATTATAATCCTGGTTCTACTCCATCTGGAAATATGAATTTTGTGGTTGCGACTGCTTGTATCAAAATGAAAATGACTCCTGAAGAAGCCATAAATGCTGCTACAATAAATGGAGCATATGCAATGGGGATTTCAGAAACTCATGGAAGTATTACTATTGGCAAAAAAGCAAATCTTATCATCACGAAACCTATTCCCTCCTATTATCAATTGCCTTATGCTTTTGGCAGTAATCTTATTGACGCTGTACTAATAGAAGGTAAAGTTTTTGAATAAAAAAAAGAGGAACAATAGTTCCTCTTTTTTTATATTTGAGCTTTAAAATATTATTTCAAAGTAAAACTTGTTTTAGAAACTAATTCCCCTTTATCAAAAACATTTACAAAATAATTTCCTTTTTCGAAATTTTTCCCTTTTAAATCTTGTGAAACATTAACTGTTTTATTTTCATATTTAACATTAGCTGCAAAACTGTATGTTAAATTATTATCTCCAAAAGTTTCTGTTTTTTTGTCTCCTACCACATTATTTTTACTGTCAATTACTTGAACGTAATACGTTTTATCTCCTGATTGTGCAATTTGATTTTCAGCAATAGTAAAACTAACTCTAAGAGCATCAGCTCTACTTGCTTTATCAGTTTCTATTTGTTTACCAGAACTTCTTAATTTGAAAGCTGATCCTTTTGTATTTAAAACAGTTAATTTTGACCCTTTTTCAACAGCTTTAGCTAGTTCTTGATTTTGTCCTGTTAATGCTTCAACATTCTTTTTAGTTTCGCCTAATACTACAACCGTACTATCACGCTGTGTAGTTAAAGTTATATTTTGTTTTTTCAAACCTTCATTCTCAGCCATTAAAACTTTCATATTCCCTTGCAAAGCAATGAATTGTGTTTTATATTTTGACAACGAAGCTACATCTCCTTTAGATTTACTTAAATCAGACATTAAGTTTACTACTTTATCTCTTTCTTGAATTAACTCATCAGACATTGATGTGTTTTCGGCAATTGCAGCATCATAAGTAGATTTTAATTCTTGTAAATCTTTCATGACAGATTCTTTTTCGGTCAATGTAGTTTTTAATTCTGTTTTAACTACATCAGCATCAGATGTCATTTTAAAAATATACACTAAACTTCCCACTAACAAAACTGCCAAAACTGCTATAACCGCTTTAAGACTTGAACTGCTTTTTTGATTTTCCATAATTTGATTTTAATTTTAATTTTTATACAAATTTAACAATATATAATTAGGTAATAACGTAAGTTAACACAATTATATTATTTTTGAAAAAAAATATTTCTTTTAATGGACAAAATTATACCGTTTACCATCAATGATCTTGCAAAAATTACGAACCATCGAAATGGTGAAATAAAATTTGGAGAGAAAATGATAACAGTTCCAAAAGAGGCTGACCCTATTGCATTTCTAAAAACTTGCGACGCTAAATATGTGTTATTAGGAATACCCGAAGATATAGGCATCAGAGCTAATTTTGGCAGACCTGGCACAGCATCAGCTTGGGATAGTGCTATAAAAAGCATTGCTAATATTCAGCACAACCGTTTTTGCAAAGGAAGTCAACTGGTTATCTTGGGACAATTGAACGTGACTGAAGAAATGAAAGAAGTAGAGCATTTAGACTTTAATGATATCGATGATCGTTCCAAATTAAGTCAACTGGTAGAAAAAATTGACAAGGATGTTTCTCATATAATTTTTAACATTATAAAATTAGGAAAAACGCCAATAATTATCGGTGGTGGGCATAATAATGCCTATGGAAATATAAAAGGTGCAGCTCTTGCCAAAGGCAAACCTGTCAATGCGATAAATTTTGATGCTCATTCTGATTTCAGAATTTTAGAAGGAAGACACAGTGGTAATGGTTTTTCTTATGCTTTCGAAGAAGGTTTTCTAAAAAAATATTTCATTTTTGGTTTGCATGAAAATTACACTTCAAAAAACGTCTTGGATATTATAAAAAAAATTGAAGATCGTGTTCGTTATAATACTTATGATAGTCTAAACATCCGAAAAGAAAAAGATTTTAATCAGGAAATGGCTCAAGCTTTAGAATTTATAAATGATGATTTTTACGGAATTGAAATCGATTTGGACGCAATTCCAAATATTGCATGTAGTGCAATGACATTGAGTGGTTTTTCAGTAGAGCAACTTCGTCAATTCATTTCTTATTTTGCCAAAAATAAAAATGCAACCTATTTGCATATTTGTGAAGGCGCACCTGACTTAGGTGAAGACAAAAACAATCATTTAATAGGTAAACTTATTGGCTATCTTGTAACTGATTTTATAAAAGCAAAACCGTAATAAACCGTTTAACGAATAACGAAATAACCTAATCGATAAATAACACTATCTTTGCGGTCATATCTATGTACTTAATACAAGATATTTAATACCAAAATTTATGTTATTCGAAGATTTATCGCTTTCAAAAAGTATACAAAAAGCCGTATTTGAACAAGGCTATACCAGTCCAACTCCCATTCAAGAACAATCTATTCCAATAGTTTTAGCCGGTAGAGATTTAATAGGGTGTGCCCAAACAGGTACAGGAAAAACAGCCGCATTTGCGATTCCAATTATACACCAATTACACCGAATTGTAGGTTCATCTAAAAAGGCTAAACAAATTCGTGCTTTAGTAGTTACTCCAACCCGAGAATTAGCCGTTCAAATTGGGCAAAGTTTTGATACCTACGGTAAATATACTAACTTGACTCAACTAACCATTTTTGGTGGAGTTTCTCAAAATCCTCAAGTTGAAACCCTAAGAAATGGTGTCGATATTTTGATAGCAACACCAGGAAGACTACTTGATTTACACAAACAAGGTTTTATTGATTTAGATCACTTACATACTTTAGTTCTTGACGAAGCAGATCAAATGCTTGATATGGGGTTTGTAAATGATGTAAAAAAAATTGTAAAGCTCACGCCAAAAAATAGACAAACATTATTTTTCTCTGCTACAATGCCAATTGCAATAAGAGAATTAGCAGAAATGTTTCTTTCAGATCCAGCAACAGTTACAGTTTCTCCAGTATCATCTACTGCCGAAAATGTAGAACAACGCGTTTATTTTGTTGAAAAAACAGAAAAAAGAAATTTACTTTATCATTTGATTAAAAATGAAAATCTATCAGATGTGTTGGTTTTTTCCAGAACAAAACATGGTGCAGATAATGTTGTAAAAGCATTACGGAAAAATAATATTGCAGCTGAAGCTATACATGGAGATAAATCTCAAAACGCAAGACAACGTGTTTTAGATGCTTTCAAAAATAAAGAAGTAGGCGTTTTAGTAGCTACTGATATCGCAGCAAGAGGTATTGATATTGACCAATTGCCATTTGTTATCAATTTTGATTTACCAAACATTCCTGAAACGTATGTTCATAGAATTGGTAGAACCGGTCGTGCCGGAAATGGCGGTATTGCTATTTCTTTTTGTAGTAAAGACGAACATACATACTGGAAAGACATACAAAAACTAATAAAAGTGGATGTAAAAAAAGTGAATGACCATCCTTATCCTTGGCATTCAGGAAGTCCGGAAACAACTCCTACCACTGCACAAAAAAATTCAAACCGAAGTGGTGGAGCTCATAAATCCAGAAAATCTGGAGTTTCAAAACAAAACAAAAAACGCTGGTATTAATACTCACTCCAGAACTAATTTTTACACTGTAAGAAATGCCTTTTTAACTTTAGTTAAAAAGGCATTTTAACGTTAATAGACTTGTTTTCAACGTTTTATATGTTAATTATACATTTGAAGTTAATAATTTCATTAAATTTGATTTAACTTATTTAAAACATTTAAAATTAAACACTATGGAAAATTTAGTTAAAAGAAACAGCTCATTCCCTTCTATTAATACTGGCCTATTTCCGTCAGTGAACACATTTTTTGATGATTTTGTATCAAGAGATCTTTTTGATTGGGCAGATAAAAATTTTACAGCCATTGGCAGTAATTTACCTTCAGTAAACTTAAAAGAAACTGAAGATAAATTAGAAATTGATCTAGCTGCTCCAGGTTTAAAAAAAGAAGATTTTAAAGTTGAAATTGATAACAACATGCTTATGATTTCTTCAGAAAAAGAAGAGGAGAAAGAAGAAACAAGAAAAAAAGATAATTACATCCGAAAAGAATTTAGTTATCAATCTTTTTTCAGATCTTTCAATCTGCCAGAATATATAGATGAAAGTAAAATAGAAGCAAATTATAAAGATGGAATTCTCCATGTTGTTATTGCTAAAAAAGAAGGTGCTAAGAAAAAAGCGCATAAAACCATTGCTATCAAATAAAATTTATTTTTTGATATATAATAATATTAAAAAATAGATTAAAATCGTTAAGCCATATAAGCATTTGGTTTAACGATTTTAATTTTGAATCATTAGTTTCTCTACCAATCTAACTTATAAAAGACAATCAAAAATAACATCAAAAAGTGATATTATGAAAACGTCAAAACATTTTTTTAAAAAAAATCAATCTTTAATAGATTATAGAAACGTTCAAAATAAAGAGTTCGAATTGACCCATCCAAAACTTGAAATAAAAATTACTCTTGATGCTTCGGTAAATAAAAAAACACCCCATCCATTATTATTGCAGATGTATTCTAAAGAAAACGAAGTACTTTTTATTTAAAAAAGACTATGCAATAAAAAAATGGAGCTTTTAAGACTCCATTTTTTTATGTTTAAATGTTACATTATCAATTTTTTTAAAAATTGACGTTATTCTATATAACTGTTGTTAAATCATGACTTTTATTTTTTGTTATCAAAACATTGATGATTTTAAATAATTCAACGGAATCAAAAGGTTTTACAATAATATCATCCATTCCTGCAGAAATAGCTTCCTCAGTAATTTCTTCTTTATCAAATGCCGTTAATGCAATAATAGGAGTTTCAATACCTTTAGACCGTATTTTTCTTGAAGTTTCAAAACCACTAATCAAAGGCATATTAATGTCCATCAAAATAATATCAAAATTGTCTTCTTCCAATATTTTAATAGCTTTGTAACCATCATCAGCCAGAGTACAAGTATAATTATTTTTTTTAAGTATTTTTTCAGTGACAATTTGATTTATTTTATTGTCTTCAACCAATAAAACCTTCAATTGTTTATTAGAAGATAAATCAACTGGGATATTATTTATTAACTCATTAGTTTTCTCAGGATCAAATTCAAAATCAATTGTAAATGTAAATACTGTTCCTACACCAATTGTACTTTCAAGCACTATATCACTTCCAAATAAACTTAATAAACGCTTTACTATAGATAATCCTAAACCTGTACCTTGATAATCTACTACTTTTCTTCCAACCTGAACAAATTTTTCAAAAATTTTATCCTGATCTTCTATTGCAATTCCTACACCAGTGTCTTTTATTTTAAATTCTATAGAATGGGATTTATTAGTTACTTTCAATAAATTCACATCTATACTTACTTCCCCATTCTTGGTGAATTTTAGTGCATTACTTACTAAATTTATAATTATTTGAGAGAGCCTTAATTTATCTCCAATTAAATATTCAGGAATTGCCGAGTCAATATTGACATTGATAAAATTATTATTATTCTTAGCGATAAATGACAATGAGTTTTTAATCATATCTATCTCATCCGAAATATTGAACGTCAAATTTTCAAGAACGATTCTGTTTTCTTCAATTTTATTAATTTGAAGAACATCATTTACAAGTGATAATAAATATCTTGCTGAAAATTTAAGAGAATTTAGATGAGGACTGTTTGCTAATTCTTTATGTTCATCTAATAACATATTAGTAATACCGACCACTCCATACAAAGGAGTTCTTAATTCATGCGTAATTGTAGAAACAAATTGTGATTTAAGTATGGATGCTTCTTCCGCTTTTTCTTTAGCAATAAGCAACTTATCATTGGCTAGAGACAGTTCTTTATTTGCTTTTTTCTTAAAATTATTATTTTTAAACAAAGTATAAAGCAGAATTAATAAAAAACATAATACTACAATAAACAATATGACAATAATTCTAGATTTTTTCAAACTCTGATATTGTAAATCTTTCTCGGTTTCAATTTTATCAATTTCTCTTTTATATTCGTCTAATTCGAGATTAATACCGGCCATGTTTGCCTTCTTAAGTGTCTCTTTATTATTGATTTCCTCAGTGATTTCATTATAAATTGCTAGATTTTCATAGGCCTTTTTGTATTCCCCAT
>JBJOQF010000334.1:0-4922 GCA_046050185.1 Bacteroidota bacterium | reverse complement strand
ATCAGGAATTAATTGATTGGAATTTGATAGAATCAAATAACCGTTTGTATTTTAGAACCGTTGAAGATACCAATAAAAATGGACAATTTGATAAAATGGATGTAGTGCATTATAACTACGTGGATTTATCAAACAAAGAATGGAAAATAATTAGTTACAAACCGGTTTAAAACTTAAATTAAAATATCACTTTCTAAATCAGATTTTTCTATCGTGAAATCAAATCCCAATTGTTTCACTAATTGAATAACGAGATTTTTATACCAGTTTTCAGATTTTGGATGAATATATATTTTTTCGATTAATTCGTTGATATCAACATTGATTTTAAGTCCATCGTTAATTTTGATGTTGTTGTCTGCAACATCTGATATGATTCGTACTTCTCGCTCGTACTGAAAACTCTTTCTTTTGAATAAAAAAGGAAAAAACATATCATCAAACGGAATGTACTCTTTTTTGTAATCGATATAGTTTACTTCTCCAATGTATTGATTGAAATTTACCTCAGGAAGAAGCGCATTTTGTAATCGTCCAATCGTGGATTGAATTGCTAATCCTTCGCTGTTTTGTGTGAAAATTTGCCACATTGCAAAGGATTCATATTCGTTAATATGCCAACTGCTAATAGCTACTTTTTCCCGATGAGTTTTGTAAAAATTGAGAAATTCAGGATTGTCAATCGATAGTTTTTTTATCTCTTCAAATGTAGGTTCGCTAAAAGTGCCTTCATATTGATCTTCAAATTTATCAGATCGTGACATAAATAGCTTTTGTGACATCAATAAATCAAGAAACTTAGACAAGTCAAGATATTTCCAAACAATCGTGTTTGTATCTTCGGGAAGTTTTATGTTTGGATTGTTTAGGTACATTTTTTAGCGCGCAAATTTGCAATTTTTTTGAATTTTAAAATTACAAAATTATAGGCTATTCAAAGGATTGTAAGGTTACTAATTTGTTATAAGTGCCATTCAGCTCAATAAGTTCTTCGTGAGTACCTTGCTCTACGATTTTTCCTTTTTGCATCACTACAATTTTGTCTGCTTTTTGTATTGTTGAAAGACGGTGTGCAATGACGATGGAAGTTCTGTTTTGCATCATGTTTTCCAAAGCAATTTGTACAAATTTTTCGCTTTCGGTATCCAATGCAGAAGTAGCTTCATCGAGAATCATAATCGGTGGGTTTTTAAGAACGGCACGAGCAATAGATAAACGTTGTTTTTGACCTCCTGATAGTTTGTTTCCGCTGTCGCCAATATTGGTGTGAATACCATTTGGCAGTTCATTTACAAATTCTAAGGCATTGGCAATTTTTAGCGCTTCAATAATTTCTGCGTCTGTTGCGTCTAATTTTCCTAAAGAAATATTGGCTTTGATGGTATCATTAAATAAAATACTGTCCTGTGTCACCAATCCCATTAATCCGCGAAGTGATTGTAGATTAATGTCTTTAATATTCATTCCGTCAATGCTGATTGTACCTTCGTTTACATCATAAAAACGGGTGAGTAAATTGGCAATAGTACTTTTTCCACTTCCGGATTGGCCAACAAGTGCAACGGTTTGTCCTTTTTTTACTTCAAGTGAGAAATCTTTTAAAACAGCTTCTTCCTCATATTTAAAGTTAACATTTTTGATGGTTATTTCTGAATCAAAAGTGTTTTTGTCAACAGCATTCTCTTTAGAAGTGATTTCGTTTTCTACTTCTAATACTTCAAAAACACGTTCTGCAGCGGCTAATCCATTTTTTACAGAATAAGAAGCTTTAGAAATGGCTTTGGCAGGCGTAAGAATGTTGAAAGCTAAGGTCAGATATACAATAAAAGCAGAACCTTCTAATGTTTTTTCGACTAACACTAAATTTCCTCCGTAAAATAGTAAGATGGCAATTGTCGTAACTCCTAAAAATTCACTTAATGGTGTTGCTAAATTATTTTTACTTCCTATGCTGTTTGTTAAATTCAATAATCGGGTTACAGAATCGTTAAATCTGTTTTTGAAATTAGTTTCAGCATTATAACTTTTAATCACTTTTAAACCGCCTAAAGTCTCATCTACAATAGAAATCAGAAAGCCACTTTCTCTTTGGGCCTGCAATGATTTTGCTCTCAAATTTTTAGCGACTTTTGAAATAATCCATCCAGAAATAGGCATAAAAATCAAAACAAATAAAGTAAGTTTTAGGCTTATAATAAACATGGTGACTAATGCAAAAACAATAGTCAGAGGCTCTTTTACAACCAATTCTAATATAGAAAAAAAGGAGTTTTGGACTTCATTGACATCACCAAGCATGCGTGCCATAATATCTCCTTTTCTTTTTTCGGAATAATAGGAGATAGGCAGTTCCACGATTTTATCATACATTGATTTTCTCAAATCCCTTAAAACACCGTTTTTGAGGTGCATGATGTGATGCGAAGCCAGATAATTGAATAAATTTTTGAATAAAAATGTTGTAATAACCATTAAAACAACAAACAAAAGAGCTACTCGAATACTATTTTCCTTTGTTAATTCTGAAATTTTATAATACATAAAATCAGAACCAAACTGTTTTAAGTTACCTATTCCCGTATATACCGGTTCTTTTAGTATTTTTTTTGTTTTACTAAATAGTACTTCAAGAACCGGAAAAATGGTTAGCATAGAAATGGTGCTAAACAAAGCGTATAAAATGTTATATATTACATTCCAGACAATATGGGATTTATAAGGTTTGGTATAAGGAAGTAGTTTTATTAAGTTTTTGTCCATTAGTTCAATTGCATTGCAATAATAATATTCTTTATTTTATCGTTTAAGGCAGCTTCTGTTTTTGTGAAATTCTCAACTGAATCTAATGCAGTATTCACGCTAATATAAAATTTAATTTTTGGTTCTGTTCCACTTGGTCTGGCGCAAATTTTAGACCCGTCTTCAGTATAATAAATCAATACATCTGCTTTTGGCATATCCATGATTTCCTCTTCACCGGTAAGTAAGTTTTTGGCAACTGATGATTTATAATCTTCTAGCATGATTACTCTTTGGCCATTAATTTCTTTTACAGGATTTTCACGTAAAGAAACCATCATCTGATTGATTTCGGCTAAACCTTCCATTCCTTTTTTAGTGATAGAAATTAAATGTTCCTTGTAGAAACCATGTTCTACATAAAGTTTTAATAATTCTTTATAAACAGTACTTCCTTTGGCTTTGGCCTGTGCCGCAACTTCACATATTAATAAAGTTGCTGCTACGGCATCTTTATCACGAACTGCATCGCCCACCATATAGCCAAAACTTTCTTCACCACCACCAATAAATTGTAGTTCAGGGAAATCTTTTATCATTTTGGCAATCCATTTAAAACCGGTTAAACCCACTTTAAATTGTACGCCATAAGCTGAAGCCAATTCCATAATCATAGGTGTTGAAACTATCGTAGAGCCCACGAATTGCTTGCCATTGATTTTTCCTGCTTTTTTCCATTCTTCCAATAAGAAAGCGGTCATCAAAATCATAGTCTGATTTCCGTTCAATAAAGTCATTTGCCCTTCGTTATTTCGAACAGCAACACCCAATCGGTCACAATCGGGATCGGTACCTATTACAATGTCAGAATTTGTTTTATCCGCCAATGCCAATGCCATTGCCAATGCTTCCGGCTCTTCAGGATTAGGAGATTTTACAGTTGGGAAATCGCCATTTGGAACCCTTTGTTCTTCAACAATATTTACATTAGTATATCCCGCTTGAGATAATGTATCTGGGACTAGTGTTATAGAAGTTCCATGAAGTGAAGTGAAAACAATATTCAAATTTTCTTTGGCTGCAGCCGGAGTGTTGAAACTGGCATTCTCAATCGATGATTTAATAAAAGCCTGATCTACTTCGGTATCTATATATTCTATCAAATCTTCATTTGCAGTAAATTTGATTTGATCATAATTTAATTTTTCAATTACATTAATAATAGCCCCATCTTCCGGTGGAACAATTTGTCCGCCATCTTCCCAATATACTTTGTATCCATTGTATTCCGGTGGATTGTGAGAAGCAGTAAGAACAATTCCGCATTGACACCCTAAATATTTAAGTGCAAATGACAATTCTGGTGTTGGTCTCAAACTTGAAAACAAATAAACATGAATACCATTTGCAGAGAAAACATCAGCAACCACTTTGGCCAATGTATCGCTATTATGGCGACAATCATAAGCTATAACTGCTTTTATGGGTTGGTTTGGAAATACTGTATGCAAATAATCTGAAAGCCCTTGCGTGCTTTTTCCAAGGGTGTATTTATTGATACGATTGTTTCCAACGCCCATTACACCTCTCATTCCGCCAGTTCCAAATTCAAGATTTTTATAAAAACTTTCTTCCAGATCTTTAGGTGATGTAGTCATCAATTCCGTAACAGCTTCCTGTGTTGCTGTGTCAAATGTTGGGGTAAACCATTCATTTACTGCGTCCAAAATGTTTTGTTTGATATCCATTTGTGTATATTTTTTAGTTTCTAAATTCTTAGTTTAAAATTTCAATATAGTTATTTTGACGAATCAATTTCAATTTTTTCAGGAGCTATTCCTGCTATCCGCTGTATCTTTTTCTTGAAAAAAGAAAAAGGATGCCGCTGCTATCAGGGCTAGTTTGTGTTCTGACGAGAAATGGTTTCTGCAATTTCAATAATTATCCCAATGCAATTTGCAAAATCAATCAATATGTTTTGCATTAAATTTAGTTTTTTTTTATTTAGAGTGAAATTTATAAAAAATTAACTTCACTTGAAATTTTATAACGTTCTTCATTATTTTTTGTGCGCAAAATTATTTCGCCAAGAAATCCGGCCAAAAATAATTGTGTTCCCAATACCATTGTTGTAAGCGCAATATAAAACCAAGGATTATTAGTCACTAGGCTATAGCGCATAT
>JBJOQF010000333.1:0-4011 GCA_046050185.1 Bacteroidota bacterium | reverse complement strand
AGTGTTGATTTGACTACAAAAGGCTTTGGAACCGAACAAATAGAGCAAGAGCTGATTTCTATTTTTCCAAATTCAAAGACAGGAAGAATGGATCAGGATACCACGCGTGGTAAATTTGGTTTTGAGAAAATTATCGATAGTTTCAAGAATAGAGAAATTGATATTTTAGTTGGAACGCAAATGCTTGCCAAAGGATTGGATTTTGACAATGTAAGTTTAGTGGGAATTATGAATGCGGATAATATGTTGTATCATCCTGATTTTAGGGCATTTGAAAGAAGTTTTCAAATGATGATGCAGGTCGCAGGTCGGGCAGGGCGTTCGGAGAAACAGGGAAAAGTAATTATCCAAACATATAATCCCAATCATAATACGATACAGCAGGTAACCAATAATGATTATCTGGGAATGTATAAGGAGCAATTATATGACAGGCAAATCTATAAATATCCTCCTTATTACAGAATCATAAAAGTAACATTAAAACAGCGCGATTTCGATAAGCTAAAGGAAGGTGCTATGTGGTTGTATCACGTTTTGAGTCAGAATCTTGCTATGCCGGTATTAGGCCCTGAAGAACCAGCTATAAATAGAATCAGGAATGAATATATACGAACAATCATTATTAAAATTCCACAAAATTCGTCTGTAATAAGCACAAAAAAAACTATCCAAAAGATATTGAATAGTTTTGAGGCTGTAGCTCAATACAGAGCTATAAAAGTTACACTAAACGTAGATTTTTATTAAAAATAATTTTAGGCAAAAGAGAGGGCTTTAACTAAATCTTCTTTTTTATTTCTACTCAAAGGTATTTTGGTAAGTCCAATTTCGGCAAACTTACTATTGAAGCGTTCCACTTTGTCTATGTTTATAATATAGGACTTGTGAACTCTAATGAATTTTTCTTTTGATAAATCATTTTCAAAAGATTTCATCGTAGAAAGGACTAAGTTGCTGTCTTCTTCTGTAACAACTCTAACATAGTCACCAAAAGCTTCAATCCATTTGATTTTAGAAGTGAAAATTTTTAATTTTTTTAGATTACTCTTAATAAAAATGTGTTCGCCTTCTTCTTCTTTATTTTCTTTTTTAAGAGCATATAAGTCGATTGCTCTTCTTACAGATGCATTGAAACGATCTATAGCAATAGGTTTTTGCAAATAGTCAGTAGCATCATAATCAAATGCTTTCATAGCATACTCCGCTTTAGAAGTAATAAAGATTATTTGTGGTTTTATTTTTAAACCATCTAAGAAATCAAAACCACTTATGACTGGCATTTCAATATCTAAAAATATTAGATCTACATTATGTACAGACATACAGCTTCTAGCTTCAATTGCATTAGAAAAATCACCAATTAAATGTAAATTGGGATGATTATTTACTAACTTTGCGATAATCATTCTTTGAATGGAACTATCATCAACTACTACACAATTAAGTTTCATAATTTTGTATTTTAAGATTTGGAATAGTAAATTTAATAACTATTTATTGAAAAAACTAATCTTTATCGGTTTTTTTTACCATACAACGAATAAAGTTGAATTATTGTTGCTTATTCGAAATAATTGATTACTTTTGCACCCAAATTAACAAATAAATAAAAATTTATGAATCATTATGAAACTGTTTTCATTTTAAATCCCGTTTTATCTGAAGTTCAGGTAAAGGAAACAGTAAGCAAATTTGAAGATTTTCTTACTAGTAGAGGAGCTGAGATGGTATCGAAAGAAGACTGGGGCCTTAAAAAAATGGCTTACGAAATTCAAAACAAAAAAAGTGGTTTTTACCATTTATTCGAATTCAAAGTAGCTGGAGAGGTTTTACTAGCTTTTGAAACTGAGTTTAGACGTGATGAAAGAGTAATGCGTTTCTTGACTGTAAGTTTAGATAAGCACGCTATTTCTTGGGCTGAAAGAAGAAGAACTAAATTAAAATCTACAAAAGCTTAATTATCATGGCAACATTACAACAATCGGCTTCAGGAAAAAAAGACGGAGATATCAGATATCTTACTCCTTTAAATATAGAAACAAACAAAACTAAAAAATACTGTCGTTTTAAAAAATCAGGTATCAAATATATTGATTATAAAGATGCTGATTTTTTATTGAAATTTGTAAACGAACAAGGGAAAATTCTTCCTCGTCGTTTAACAGGAACTTCATTGAAATACCAAAGAAAAGTGTCAGTTGCAGTTAAGAGAGCACGTCACTTAGCTTTAATGCCATATGTGGCTGATTTATTAAAATAATTAAAAATTAACAGTTGTTGGTTTTCTGAAATATGAAACCTAACTTCTCAAATAAAGGACAACAACATGGAACTTATTTTAAGAAAAGATGTTCAAAATTTAGGATTTAAAGATGACGTAGTAAATGTGAAAAACGGATACGGTCGTAACTTTTTGATTCCACAAGGGCATGCACATTTAGCAACTTCTTCAGCAAAGAAAGTGTTAGCTGAAAATTTAAAACAAAGAGCTCACAAAGAAGAAAAAGTAGTAAATGATGCTAAAGCATTGGCTGAAACTTTAAAAGCTATTGAAATTAAAATTTTCGCAAAAGCAGGTGGTGAAAAATTATTCGGTTCAATTACGAATATTGATATCGCTGATGCATTAGCAAAAGGTGGTCAAGAAATTGACAGAAAATTTATTACTAGTGGAATCGTTAAACGTACAGGTAAATATGCTGCTAGCGTTAGATTACACAGAGATGTAATTATTGAATTACCTTACGAAATTGTTGCTGAAAAAGCATAACTTCTAAATTTATATAATTAAATCCCGATGTAAGTCGGGATTTTTTTTGTTTAATGTTATTGCAAGGTACGAAGCAATCACATCAATATTAACTCCTTAATTATTTGGAACGGGATGGTGCCTGTTCCTCGCAATGACATGAAATACTCAAGATTAACAAAAGAGCAATTTGAAGAATTAACACCTGAATTTACTAATTTTTTAGCTACTCAAGCAATTGATAAAGCGGAGTGGGATAAGATTAAAAAGGAAAAACCTGATGTGGCTGAACAAGAACTGGATGTTTTTTCTGATTTGATTTGGGAAGGTGTTCTTTCAAAAGCAGAATATTTAGAGCATTTTTCTAAAAATCATATTTTCCTTTTTCATTGTTTTGATACTTATGTTCACTCAATTGTTTTGAAATCATTGGTTCCAGAAACTGATTTTCTGACCAAAGATGGATTGCAATGGCTTAGTGATAATATGTTTACCGATACGATTGAAATGAAAGTAGGAAAAAAAGAGTTTGTCGAAGAACGAAATACTTCGGTTTTCGCATTAATACAACAAGGTTCTTTTTTGAGTGATGGCCTTTTGTACAAACAAATAAATACAATTATAGAATCATAATTGTATTGCAGTTTCTTTTAATTTGGTTATTTTAGTACACTTTTACAAAAACTAAAATAGCCAATTTTTATTTTCTATGGATATTCAAAATACGATTCAAGCTTTAAGAGAGGAATTAAATCAACACAATCACAATTATTATGTGTTGGATAAACCAATAATTTCCGATTATGAATTTGATTTGAAATTAAAACAACTTCAAGATTTAGAAAATAAATATCCAGAATATTTTGATGAAAATTCCCCTACGCAACGAGTTGGTGGTACGATTACAAAAAATTTCCAAACTATTGCTCACGAACACCGAATGTATTCTCTTGATAATTCTTATTCTAAAGAAGAATTAGTTGATTGGGAAAAGCGTATTCAAAAAGTTCTCGGAGAAGTTTCATTAGAATATACCTGTGAGTTAAAATATGATGGGGCCTCAATTAGTATTACCTATGAAAATGGAAAATTAAAACGAGCAATAACTCGAGGCGATGGTTTTCAGGGAGATGATGTGACTAATAATATTAAAACCATAAAATCAATTCCTCTTAAGCTAAAAGGAAATTTTCCTTCTACATTTGATGTACGCGGTGAAATTATTTTGCCTTTTGCCGGTTTCGAAAAAATGAATCAGG
>JBJOQF010000332.1:0-3898 GCA_046050185.1 Bacteroidota bacterium | reverse complement strand
GGATTTTAAACAATACCTTTCTTACCAGAAACATGCAGGTTTTAGTGTATGGACAATGGGAAGGAAGTTCTAAAAATATAAAACCCTTTTTTACCGCGACTTATGTAGAAAAAGATAAAGTGCCAGTAGTTCCAAAAAAGTTAAATGAAGTTATTGATTTTGTCTTTGTAGGTGCTTTAGTGAAAGGAAAGAATCCAATGTATGCAATTCATTTGATAGAAAATTTATGTAAAAAGGGGTGTTCAGTACGTTTAACTATGTATGGTGAGGGTGTGGAACGACAGTCTCTTGAAAATTATATTGTATTGCATCAGCTGGAAGCAATAATTGCATTGAATGGAAATCAAACGCAAGAGGTAGTTAAAAAAGCGTATCAGAAAAGTCATTTTGTTATTTTGCCCTCTGAAAGTGAAGGCTGGCCAAAAGCGATTGCCGAGGGTATGTTTTGGGGTTGTGTGCCTCTGGCAACGTCAGTGTCCTGCGTGCCCTTTATGCTGGAACAGGAGAAAAGAGGTGTTTTACTGGAGCTGGATTTGGAAAAAGATGTTGAAAAGTTAGTATCGCTTTTAAAAAACCAAACTGATTTTGACAGCAAAAGTCAATACGCTTTGGAATGGTCCAGAAAATATACATTGGATGTTTTTGAAGAGGAAATTATAGGTTTGCTAAAACAGGATTCAAAATCCAAGAATTAAATGAAAAAAAAATACCTTTTAGGACTCTTCTTTTTTGTTTTTGCAATAGTGACAGTAATCAATTATAGAACTCCTTTTTTTCAACAAGAAGGCGGCGGATGGTCTATAGGCTATGGATCATCTGCCAATTATCCGGAGAAGATTGCCGTAGATAAAAATTTCATTTATTCTATCGAAAAGTTGAAAGCTGAAAATGACAGTACGGTTTTCCTTGCAGACCCTTTTTTTGTCAAAGAAAGGGATACTTTTTATCTGTTTTTTGAGCATAAAAAAAATAAAGCAAATGCAGATATTGGTTTATTGACCTCAGTAGATGGAAAAGAATATAAATATAGGGGAACGGTTTTGACCCAAAAATTTCATTTATCGTATCCGCAGGTTTTTAAATATAAGAAGGATTTTTATATGATACCGGAGTCCAAACAGGCAAATGCGGTGTTGTTGTATAAAGCGTATCATTTTCCTTTTGATTGGAAGATTTGTGATACGCTGATTGCTAATGTTGCACTGGTAGATCCTTCCATCTATTTGTCGGACTCCCTAAATATTTTAGTTGCCACAGATTATGACAAAAATATGTATCTCTACCAAGCCGACTCGCTGTTTGGGAAATGGAAATTACATAAAAAACCAATTGCTTTGATAGGAACCGAAGCAAGAGCAGGTGGTCGCTTTTTTGCCGATAAAAAAGGATTGCTTTTACCGGTACAAAATTGCTCAAAAGGGTATGGGTATGGAGTATCTTTGTTCCGCTTCTCCTTTCATGAAGGGAGTTATAGTACAGAAAGAGAAAAACCTTTTTACTTACTGGCTAATGAAAATATAGCAGCGTTTACTGCGGGAATGCATCAGTTGGATATGCAGCGTTTGGATGCCACTCATTACTACTATGTGTATGATGGGAATCAATTAGCAAGTAATTCCAAACATTTAAATATTAGAGGACCGCTGAAATGGAGTTATTTAGATTTAAAAAATTGGATGGTAAAAAAATGGGAATACTTCAATTAATAGATAGTTTAGAGGCAGGTGGTGCTGAGCGCATGGCGGTCAATTATGCCAATGCGTTAGTTAAACAAATTGATTTTTCCGGATTAGTGGTGACCCGGAAAGAAGGGCCGCTTTACAATCAGATTGACAAACAGGTTTCTTATTTGTTTTTAAATAAAAAAAGAACTGTTGATTTGGCTGCGCTATTTAATTTGAGGCGTTTTGTTAAAAAAAATAAAGTTACAATAGTTCAGGCGCACAGTACTTCTTTTTTTCTGGCCTTTCTTCTAAAGTTAATTAGTCCTTCTGTTAAAATAATTTGGCATGACCATTATGGCGATAGTGAGTTTTTAAGCAAAAGGCCTTCATTGGCTTTGCGACTGATTACTCCTTTTTTTAATGGTATTATAGCGGTCAATCAAAACCTGAAAAATTGGGCTCATGAAAAATTATATTTTGATAACTGTGTTTATTTTCCCAATTTTCCATCCGATGAAAAGAGTATTTTAGAGCATACCGTATTGAAAGGAGTTAATGGAAAGCGGATTGTATGTTTAGCTAATTTAAGAGTACAAAAGAATCATTTTTTATTGTTGGATGTTGCTAAAAAAATACAATTAACACATCCTGAATGGACGTTTCATTTAGTAGGAAAAGATTTTCAAGATGATTATTCCAAACAAATTAAGTCTTTTATTATTGAAAATAATCTGGGAGAAAATGTGTTTCTTTACGGTACAAAACAAGATGTGAAATATATTTTACTTCAATCTGCAATAGCCGTTTTAACATCACAGTCAGAAGGGTTGCCTGTTGCGCTTTTAGAATATGGCTGGCAAAAAAAACCTGTTGTAGTGACGGATGTGGGTGAAATTTCATCAGTGATTAAAAATGGCAAAAATGGTTTTCTTGTCAATGTTAATCAAGAGCAGTTATTTTACGACACCCTAATTCAATTAATGGAAAGTGATGCCTTACGAATTGATTTTGGGAATGCATTTTATAACACCATTGTCGAAAATTATTCGGAAGAAATGGTGCTAAAAAAATATTTAGATTGGTTACAAACTATTTAAAATGAAAAAAGAAGAACAATCCTATCTCTATTTAATCCTATTCCATGTTGTTATTGGTTTTTTGGCTTACGTATTCCCTTTTACTTCAAAAATATATGGGTATTCTATTTTTATATTCGGAGTATATTACATTATAAAAAAACAAAACCGAAATAATGAAGCGCTCATAATAGCTGCCTATGTGGTGGGTAGTGAAGTTTTTTTGAGAATGACGAGTGGAAATCCTTTGTATGAAATTTCCAAATATGGAGTGATGGTTTTTATTTTAATCGGGATGTACTTTAGCGGTTTTTCCAAAAGTGCCACACCCTATTGGCTGTATCTGTTGTTGTTGGTTCCCAGTATAGTGTTAACCACTTTTGTGTTGGATATTGATACCGATATTCGTAAAGCAATAGCCTTTAATATTTCTGGCCCGGTCTGTTTAGGAGTGGCTTCTTTATATACTTTCAGAAGGAAAATTGCATTAGAACAAATGAATAACATCTTGTTGAGTATGGGGTTGCCTATTATCAGTTGTATGGTCTATTTGACATTTTATACACCAAACCTTCGGGATGTTATAACGAGTACCCAATCTAATTTTGAAACCTCGGGAGGGTATGGACCTAATCAGGTAGCTACCATTTTAGGTTTAGGAATGTTTATTTTTTTCTCGAGAGTCATATTAGAGTCCAGGACCAAATTTATGTTGGCTATCAATTTAATTATTGCTTTAAATATCAGCTATCGTGGCATACTGACCTTTTCACGTGGGGGAATGGTAACCGGTTTTTTAATGATTGTATCATTGTTGCTTTTCTTGTATTTTAAATCAAATTATAAAGGAAGAGTAAAGTTAAATTTTATTACTGTATTTGTATCTTTAGCCATGATGATTACCTGGGGGTACACCTCGTTTCAGACGGGTGGGCTTATCGACAAACGCTATGCAAATCAGGATGCGGCGGGTAGGGCTAAAGAAAGTAAATTGACCGGTAGAGAGGATATAGCAAGAGCTGAGATAAACATTTTTTTTGAGAACCCCATTTTTGGAGTTGGGGTAGGAAAAGGGGTAGAGGTGAGGAAATCAAAAACGGGGATGTTTGCTGCATCTCATGATGAAATTACCCGAATGTTAGCCGAACATGGTTCATT